>QIKV01000040.1 GCA_003233115.1 Oceanospirillales bacterium | reverse complement strand
ACAACTGAAGTGCGGTCGCAAAATCAAACCAGGGCAAATTTCCGATTAGTTGTAATAGTTGCTCAAATCTCATATACAACAGTATATACTTATATATATTATTGTAAATACTTTATAAGGAATCCGATCTCTATCGACTTACCCGATCACTCCATGAATTTGTCCTGCCAATTCATTTGCTATGTGCTTACGTCATCTCCACAGAAAACAAACCAATGGGCAACGCGTAAAATGTTAGTGCGCCGTGCTTAAAGGGCAGTATTTCCTGCCCGGTATAGAACAGGATACCCGTCTCAAATGCCTTGCCTGCAAATTCTGCCAGTGTTGCCAGCCCCTTGAAATCCTGCGTTTTTACGCTTGCAGATGCTTTGACCTCAATGCCAATAATGTTTGCATTACTTCGCTCTATTACAATATCTACTTCATGTTTTCGCTTGTCCCTGAAATGATACATGCTGATATCTTCCTGGGCCCAGGAAGCCTGCTTGCAGCACTCCATATAGACCAGGCTTTCCAGCAATCCGCCATAGAATTGGCTTTTCAGCAATTGATCCTCATCGCGCAGTCCGAGCAGATGGCAGGCAAGTCCAGTATCGATATAGTGAATTTTTGGCATTCGTGCTGCCAGTCGTTTTGCGCGATTTTTTAAATACGACGGGACTCGGCGCACGATAAACATCAATTCGAGAATCTCAATATAGCTTTTCACCAGCTTATCGTTCAGTTCAAGGTCATTAGCGATATTTGAGTACTTCAGCATATTGCCACTAAGCCCGGCAAGATAGGGCATCATCGCTCGTAATTTAGAATGATAGTCACCGCGTGCGGCGTACAGACTTTCAAAATCCTTATAAAGTCGCCCTTCCATGTAGGATTTAAACCAGGCTTGTCTGGCTCGCAGGGTTTTACCCGGGTCGAGGAAACATAACACCACTTCCGGTTACACGGTGTTACAGCTATACTATTTGGCCTTCATTGATCCAGCACCTGGCAAGCACCAGTGCAAAATAAACATAGCCTCAGAGGTGCAGTGTGGAAGAACAATCCGACAAGGTCTTTATCAGAAACTTCAGCTTGATCGTGGTCGTACTGGTCCTGTTTACATTTACCATTTTCTTTCTCGCAAGGTCCATAGGCTCTAAAGAAAAAGCGCATATCCCCAGTCGGGCCGGGCTCACTGAAGAACGCATCAGGCCTGTCGCGGATGTCTATACGGAAGAAAATAACGCAGCAGTCCCGCAGGAGGCAGTCGTGCAGGGGGCAGAGGCCGAAACGGCCCCGGCGCAAATCGCTGCTTCCGCCGGCAGCGTGGATGGTGAAAAGATTTATAACAGTGTTTGCGCAGCCTGCCATGCCACCGGCCTGCTGGGTGCACCCATACCCGGTTCTGCCGAAATGGCCCAGCGTGCTGAAAAGGGTATGGATGCCCTGGTGCAAAATGCTGTGAACGGCCTGAATGCCATGCCGCCACGCGGCGGCCGTCCTGACCTGTCAGATGAACAGCTTAGAGCTGTCATCAAATTCATGCTCAAATAGGTTTAAATATGTTAATTCGATTGTGCAGAACGCCGCTTGTTGCGGCGTTTTTTTTAAGCGTCATTCTGACTGCCTGCAGCGATGCTGAAACGGCTACCCGGGACAGCTACGCGAGGTGTGCCGTTGCAACGACACCCATAGCCAGCGTCCAGGGTGCGCGTCCCGTTTCACCGTTGATCGATCAGCAGGTTACGGTCCAGGGCGTCGTGACCCTGGTGCAAAGCGGTCAGGGTCTGTACCTGGAGGAGCCGGATTCAGACCAAGACAAAAGCACATCCAACGCGGTTTTTGTACAGTCCACAGAATTACCTGACGAAGTCGGACCCGGCTCATGGATCAGCGCTGAAGGAAAAGTAACTGAGATCCGCAAGGGGCGCAACTCCTTAACTGCACTGACAGATGTGGGTGATATCACCCAGTGTTCATCCGGGCAGACATTGCCGCTAACGAGCGTTGCGCTGCCGCTGCGCGGACTTGAGCGCGAAGCACTGGAAGGTATGCGTATTACAGTGAATGGCACACTCACCGTCACCGACACGTACCAGTTTAGGCGCGGAAAGCTTTCACTGGCAGGCAATGGCTTTCAATTCACGGCCACCGAGGTTATTGCGCCCGGTGTCGAAGCCATCGCCTACGCGAAGAAGAACCGGGCCTTTACATTGCGGATCCTGTTGCCGGAAAAGACCGGCGGTTCCGAGTTGCTGGCCAGTGGTTCAACCATTGATGGTATCACGGGTGTCATGGCACATGACGGGCGCCGGTCGCGGGTTGTAATACAATTAATGCCCGCCGCGGAACCACCATCTTTTGCCGCACCCGGACAAGCGGCTGAAGGTGAACTAAGGGTAGTCGGCATGAACCTGTATAATTTTTTCAACGGTGATGGCCAGGGCGGCGGGTTTCCTACCCCAAGGGGTGCCAGGACAGCCGCCAAATTTACTGCCCAGCGCCAGCGCATAGGTGCGGCTATAAAAGTGCTGAACCCGCATGTACTGGCTGTCATGGAGCTTGAAAACGATGGCTTCGGGCCGTTCAGTGCAGCCGCGGACTTTATCACCACCGTGCAGCAGGCCACCGCAACGGCATGGCAAGCGGCCAGGCCGGCAGATGACAACACCGGTGCAGACAAGATCAGGGTAGGCCTTTTTTATCGCGTCGACCTGCTAGAGGCAATGGGGCCGGCGCAGACATTGAGCGGGCCTGAGTTCAGGCGTAGCCGCCAACCCCTGGCGCAACTTTTCAAGCAACGACACAATAACGAGAAGATTCTGGTCGTTGTCAATCACCTGAAATCCAAAGGTTCCTGCCCGGACTCCGGAGACAATGCCAATCAACAGGATGGCCAGGGTTGCTGGAACCTGGCCAGAACGGCCGCTGCCATGAAAATGACGGCCTGGGTGAAAGGGCTGGCAGATAGTGCCGGTACCGACAACATCCTGATACTGGGCGATATGAACGCTTACCGCCTTGAGGATCCAGTCAACGCGATTCGCACTGCCGGTTTTAGTGAACTCATGGATGGCGCACCCGGTCGGATTTATTCCTTTATATACCGTGGCCAGGCCGGCACTCTGGACTATGCGTTCGCCTCGCAAGCTTTGCAGCCGAAGGTACGCCAGGCCTTCATCTGGAACGTCAATGCCGCACTGCCGGCGAATATGGAATTGCCACAGCCATGGCTGCGGTTTTCAGATCACGATCCGGTAGTGGTGGACTTGCGCTTGCACCAGGCAACCACGTCCGACTGAATCTGGGGGAAAAATTCCCGGAAAGAGTGACGAAATTCCAGCGCGAGGTCCGGCCATATTTCAGCCACCCGGTGGAGCGGATTTGACCGCGTAAGGCGGGTACCAATTCCAGCCAGTGCATACAGAATGACATCTTCATCACGGTAAGCTGTAAACAGGCCGTTGCGATCGGCATAACGCATAAACTGGGTAAGCCCGTCCGGTACAATCTCAACGTTATCACGGATTAAATCACGGGTTTCAACATCAAAACGTTCCAGGCTCTGGGGCATATAGCGCCACCAGTTCTGTGCCAGCTCATGGTCAAATGCCAGGTCGATAATAATGCCTGAATAACGCCGGAATTCTCGTGGGAATTTTTGCCGCAGTTTTTTTACCACCGGCGAATGATCGGTGCGCCGATCGATATAGCGGTGCAAAATGATGCCCTGCCTCACCGGCTCCGGGAAGGCACGCAAGGCCCGGCGGCCACGAATGAAATCACCGAAAAACCCACCCAGCATCAGGTCGGAATCACCATGGGCAAGGCACAGGTGGGCGAGGAAATTCATGCATCCAGCCTACCATAGAGTCGTCACGTATTGTGGTCTCCCGCGTACAAGTTGTTGTATGATGCAGGGCCTGCCTGAACAAAGAAATGGCCATGGCGGATACTCAGGATACAAAAAAATTAGTTGAATTCCCAGGCTCTCGGACCGGGCTCTTTATACGCGGTCCGGCGGGCAAGCTGGAATGCGTCTGCGACGTACCTGATGCTGCTGAGGAGCGACCGGCTACCATCGTAATTTGCCACCCGCACCCCCTGCATGGCGGCACCATGCACAATAAAGTTGTCACCATTATGGAACGTTCCATGCGCGAGCTTGGCCTGCGCACCGTCCGTTTCAATTTCCGTGGCGCTGGTGAGAGTGAAGGCGAGCACGACGAGGGCTACGGTGAAACCGACGACCTGTTCGCCGTCACCGAATGGGTGCGGCAAAGCCGGCCAGGTGACGACTTGTGGCTGGGCGGGTTTTCTTTCGGTTCTTTCATTGCTTTGCGTGCAGCACAGAATCTGAAGC
Source organism: Oceanospirillales bacterium (assembly GCA_003233115.1). Lineage (GTDB taxonomy): Bacteria > Pseudomonadota > Gammaproteobacteria > Xanthomonadales > SZUA-36 > SZUA-36. Next base: position 8,902 of record QIKV01000040.1, on the reverse strand, counting down.
TGGGGCAAGTGATCACCATCGCACCCCCGGTCGACCGTTTTGAGTTCTCCGAACTACAACACCCCGGTTGCCCATGGCTGGTCATCCAGGGTGACGAAGATGACATCGTGGTTTTGGAAGACGTGGCCTGCTGGATTGAAAAGCTTGCACCACAGCCTGAGTTCCTCGTCATGCAGCAGGCGGGTCATTTCTTCCACCGGCGGCTGATGGATTTACGCGGTTTGCTCAAAAACGGTGTACGTCCGAACCTGCCGGAAAAAATTTTCCAAAAAACTGTCTGACCCTAAGCTCGCGTGCACCGTACACCCCTGGCCATTTATACAGCCCTGATCAACAACGGCGATTATACCGCCGATCCGGCGCAGCGCCGGGCCGTTGAGGCGCTTGAACGGGTCTGGGTAGAACTCAATACCAACCAGGATTCCGGCTGGTGGGCAAAAATGCGTAGCGGGCAGCGCAAACCGGTGACCGGCCTGTACCTTTGGGGCGACGTGGGGCGTGGCAAGACCTGGCTGATGGATATGTTTTTCAACAGCCTGCCTGGCGCAGACAAACAGCGAATTCATTTTCACCGCTTCATGGCCCGCGTGCACACAGCGCTCAACAACAAGCCGAATACCCGTAACCCGCTGCCGGCCATCGCAAGGCAATGGGCAGAACAATGCCGCGTGCTGTGTTTTGATGAGTTTTTTGTTGCGGATATCGCCGATGCGATGCTGCTGGGCGGCTTGCTGCAAGCGTTGTTTGCGGAGGGCGTCACACTCATTGCAACTTCCAACGTACCACCGGACCAGTTGTACCAGCAAGGCCTGCAACGGGCCAGGTTCCTGCCGGCCATCGAGGCATTAAAAAAATACACCCGCAGCATTCATGTCGATGGCACACAGGATTATCGTCTGCGCATACTACAGCGTTCAGAAACGTACTTGCAGCCACTGGGCGACCAAGCAGAAGCCAGCCTTGCCAGAGCGTACAGGCGTATGTCCTGCGACAGTAGCCTGCAAGCCAGCCTTGAAATCAATGGCCGCATCCTTAACGCACGGCACAGAAGTGAAGGCATCATCTGGTTCAGCTTTGAAGTCCTGTGTGAACAGGCCCGCAGCACATCCGACTACATAGAAATAGCGCGCGCTTTCAACACCGTAATACTATCGGACATACCACTGATGAACGAAGGCAACGCCGACGCAGCGCGCCGCTTTGTCAACCTGGTCGACGAATTCTACGACCGCAATGTAAAAATGCTGGTCTCAGCCGCTACCCCTGTCGACAAACTCTACACCGGCAACCGCCTGAGCTTCGAATTCAAACGCACCGCCAGCCGCCTGACTGAAATGCAAAGCCATACCTATCTCGCCAAACCTCACTTGCCCTAAAAAGAAAGGATCGGCAAGGGGTCAGCCGATCCTTTCATCAAAGTCCAATGCAAAAGTAGCCAGGACCTCAATACGAGAGTGGCATAAGGGGGAACGCCGCTCTCGATTCTGCAGACCCCGACGGGTCAACTTTAAAAAGTTTTGAAGGGATCAATACCCCTTAATACCCCTTATATAGTCTAAGCATAGCGCAAATCAGATGGTTTTAACATATCGATCTTCGCCTCCACACTGTATGCGAAAATGGAAAAAAATTCATGTCAATAGCGCACCACGCTAACGAAACCGCAATGCATCGACGGAGAAGGTGGCGATTTCACCATCTGGGGTGCGCACCGGCTGACCCTCCGCCGGGGCAAAAGCTGCGCCGTAAATGACTTCATAGCTGGCTGGATAGCGGTCGTTGCGACGGAACTGCTCATAGGCTTGCTGCATTTCCTGCAAACGCGATTTTCCGGTCAGGCCACGGAACCTGTGCGCAGCGACATTATGTGCGCCGCTGCCTTTGAGCTCCCGCATCAATGCCAAAACATCGGGGTACTCCAGTGTCAGGCGTTCGACATCCATGACCGGCTCACGAAAGCCCGCCGCTATCAATCCATCGCCGATATCATGCATATCCGGAAAGTCATTCACATGTGGCAGTTCGTCGATGGTCTGCCATGCCTGTTTCAATTCATACAGGGTATCCGGCCCATAACAGGTAAAAACTAACATCGCTTCAGGCCGCATAATGCGGCGGAATTCGTGCATGACAGCGGGCAAATCACAGCTCCATTGCAAGGCCAGGTTAGAGAAAACCAGGTCCACGCTACCTGCTGCAAGTGGCAGGGAATGCATGTCAGCACATAACAACCAGGGGGGGGTCCCAACACCGGCACCGGCCTGGTGGAGCATGGCCAACGACCAGTCCAGGGCGATGATATTGGCCCTTTTGAACTGCGTGGCCAGACCTTTGCTTGCCGAGCCAGTGCCGCAACCAATATCCACTACCAGGCTTGGCTCAACGCGCAAAAAACCGACACGTTCGAGCAGGCGTGATTCAATTTCACGCTCTAAAACTGCATGCTGGTCGTAGCCAGGTGCAGCGCGCTCAAACGATTGCCTGATGGCATTTTTATCCAATGGTGTAAGGCTCATGCTGCCTTCTCCCTACTAAGAAAATACTGTCGAATAACACCTGGCTCTCCTCACTGCGGGAACAACAGCTACAAACCTCGAGGTTAATATCTGACCTGATACGCGCTGATTGCTGATTTGAACTTTAGCAGGATTGGTGTAAAAAAAGCAGACCATGGTCAACAACCCCGCAAACATCTTTCAGCCTGGCAATAACTGGTGGCACAAAGCCCTGGATATACTGCTTCCGCCACGCTGCGTACTTTGTGGGCTGCCTTCAGGTTCGGTGGGGATCTGCGGGCCATGCAAACTTGATCTGCCTTGGGCCGGGCCACAATGCTGCCAATGCGGGCTGCCATTGCCAGCAGCACAGGATCAGGTCTGCGGGCAATGTATACGCAACCCACCCCCGTATTGCCGCACCGTCAGCCCGCTACAATATTGCTTTCCGGCAGATCAACTGGTGCGGGCGTTCAAATTCCACCGGCAGCTAGCCGAAGGCCGGGTATTGAGTCACCTGTTGTGCGAATATGTCATCATTAAGGGCTTCACCCAACCGGACGCATTGATCCCCGTACCCCTGCATTACACAAGAATGATAAAGCGCGGTTTTAACCAGGCCTTTGAGCTGGGTAGCTATATAAGCAGGGTGCTGGGCATTCCCCAACACTCTGCCGGTCTGCGAAGAAGACGGAATACCAAGGCACAATCGGGCCTGAGCCGTCAACAGCGTCGCAGCAACCTGCGTGGTGCCTTTTATTGGCGCGGCCACCAAAAACCGGGCCGGCACGTGGCGCTCATTGATGATGTGATGACCACCGGCGCCACGGTATCGGAATGTGCCAGGGTTTTGAAGAAGGCGGGTGCGCAACGTGTCGATGTGTGGGTCCCGACCCGTGCTGTCCCCGCCCGGCTCTATCGATCATGATCGGCAAGCACTGCCCAGCGCTCATGGTCGCACCATTCGTTATTGATCATTAGATATCGTGGGGAATAACCCTCATAGCGAAATCCAACGGATTTTGCCAGCGCAATTGAGGCCAGGTTCTGCGGCTGGATGTTGGCCTCCAACCGGTGCAAGCCGAGCGCTTCAAAGGCGTGCCGGATAACCAGCAGCAAGCCCTCTTTCATGTAGCCGCTTTCTGTCAGGCCAGCCACACCGAAGTAGCTGGTATAGGCACTGCACAGCGCATCATAGGTAATAATGTTGAGGTTAACCACGCCACAGATAGCTCCGTCGTGCAACCGTTTTACCAGGAACCCAGCCTCGGTTGGCCGGCGCAGGCGGGCCAGGTAGCGTTTCCAGCCCCGATGGTCTTTGGGTGCCGATACCCAGGGATAGTGCAAACCAACGCTGGCACGCATGGCCGCGAGAAATGGCTTTTCATCGGCCGTTTCCGGTGGCTGGATAAAGGTTCGGAACCCCGACGTCATTCTTCAGGCAACCCGGTAAGCCGCCAGCAAACCGGCAAGGATCGCCATACCAACCCAATTGTTGTTCAAAAACGCTTTGAAACAGCCTTCACGGTCGCGCTTGATGACCAGCATCTGCTGCCATACGAACAGGCCCGCTGCGACCGTGACCCCGGCAAACCAGGGCCAGGAAAGTTGCAGGATTACACCAGTCGCGAGCAACAGCGCGAGCATAATCAGCTTTAAAATACGCAGCATCAAAAGGTCATGCCTGCCAAACAGGATGGCGGTGGATTTGAGTCCAATGGAGATATCGTCATCGCGATCCACCATCGCATATAAAGTATCGTAGATGACCGACCAGGTTATGTTAGTCAGCAGAACCAGCCACGCAACGGGTGCCACTGACCCATTCTCCGCCGCAAATGCCATCGGAATCCCCCAGCCGAATGCCAGCCCCAGGACCACCTGGGGGAAATACGTCCAGCGCTTGAAGAAAGGATAGGAGGCCGCCAGCGCTGCGCCGACAAACGCCAGCTTGATCGTCAATGCATTGGTCATCAACACCAGGCCGAAAGCCAGCGACATCACCACAAAAAACGCAGCCAAGGCCTCCCGTACGCTCAGTTCACCGGCCGCCAGGGGCCGGCAGCGGGTGCGCTCCACATGCGGGTCGAAATTCCGGTCAGCGACATCGTTCATAATGCAGCCAGCCGCGCGCATCAGCACTACGCCGATACTGAAAATCAGTAGATTCTTTAGTGATGGCCTGCCTTGGCCCGCAATAAACAGCGCCCACAGCGTTGGCCAAAGCAGCAGCAATATGCCGATTGGCCGGTCAAACCGCATCAATCGCCACAGGGCATTGGTTTTATTCGTCATGGGGAAGAATTGTAGGGCATCGGCATGCGGGCGCAAACACCAGCGCTAAAAAAACCATTACAATGCGCGCCATCCTGAACATTATTGGGGTCGGTAAACCGTTGCCCCGGACAGAAACCATGGAACTGATCGATATCGGCTGCAACCTGACCCACGACTCATTTGACCACGATCGTGAAGAAGTCATTGAAGCGGCGCACCAGGCCGGTGTAGTGCAAATTATCATTACCGGTGCCAGCGCCGAAGGCAGCCTGCAAGCTGTAAAACTGGCCAGGGCCCGGCCACAACAGTTGTTTGCCACCGCCGGCGTGCACCCGCATCGTGCGTCTGATTATGATGCTGAGACAGATACTTTGTTACGGCAGTTGGCGGCTCAGCAGGAAATTGTCGCAGTCGGGGAAGCGGGACTGGATTATTTTCGTGATTTTTCACCACGCGATACCCAGCGGACCTGCTTCGAACACCAGATCCAGATTGCCATCGACAGCGGGCTGCCGCTTTTTCTGCATCAGCGGGATGCGCACGACGATTTCATCACCCTGCTAAGCGGCTATCGGGACCGACTCAACGAAGTGGTCGTTCATTGTTTTACCGGCAGCAGAGGGGAGCTACACGAATACCTGGATCTTGACTGCCATATCGGAATAACCGGCTGGATCTGTGATGAGCGCCGCGGCACCCATATGAAAGAATTCATGCGGGATATCCCTTTCGACCGCTTGATGATAGAAACCGACTCACCTTATCTTAAGCCCCGCAACCTGCGGCCGAAGGTCAAAAGCCACCGCAACGAGCCCCGCTGGCTGCCATGGATACTGGGCACCCTGGCCGCCTGCAGGGACGAACATCCCCACGCACTTGCCGAGGCTACCACCCGTAACGCGCGTACTTTTTTCCACCTCGGCCGTTCTTCCCCCTACACGTAAAGCTGAGCTGTCAGCAGGGCAATACGCTTGCGTTGCATTCTCAGTTCCGCTTCCAACTCACGATAGCGGGCAGTCAGCGCGCTCTGGTCAATCGCGTGCACCAGTTTCTGCCGGCTCTGTTGCACGCGTTCGATCTGCAGTTGCTGCCACTCGGCGATAATCTTCCTGAATTGTGCATATTCGGTTTCCAGTAGTTCACGCCAGCGGGGATTCTCTACGGAACCATCGATTTTCGCCTGGGCCCGTTTGAAAATCATATTCAGACGGGCACGCTGTATTTTGAAATCCGGTGTGCGCTTGAGGTTGTTTGCCAGGCCCAGTTTTGCGCAAACGGCGATAAACCACTTGTTAATATCGTACTGCCACCAGCGCACGCCATTGCGGTAATCGCTCTGAAACAGGTGGTGGAAGTTATGGTAACCCTCACCATAGGTAACGATGGCCAGAAACCAGTTATCCCGTGCGGTGTTCGCATCGGTGAAAGGCCGACTGCCCCACATATGTGCCAATGAGTTGATGAAAAATGTTACGTGATGGCTGACGACCAGACGCAAAATACCAACCAGCAGGAGTACGCCCCAAATATCACCTGCCAGCCAACCCAGCAGCAAAGGCAACGCAATATTGGTCATCAGTACCAACGGCCAGTAATACTTGTGCTGCCAGACAACGACCGGGTCGCGTTGCAGGTCAGGCACAATACGCCAGTCCAGCTTGCCGCTCTCGTAATCCCTCAGCATCCAGCCAACATGTGCGAACCAGAAGCCGCGGCCAATTGAATACGGGTCTTTATCGTTGTCATCGACATCACGATGATGAATGCGGTGGCGGATACACCAGACGAGAATACTGTTTTGTATCGTCATGCCGCCGACGATCGCCAGGAAAAGGCGCATTACCCAGTGAGCTTCATAAGCCCGGTGCGACCACAGGCGATGGTATCCGCTACCAATTCCGATACCGCCCGCTACCAGGAAAACCACAAAGAAGATCCAGGCCCAGCCACTGAAGCCGTGGGTGAAACCATACCAGGGCACAAGGGTGATAGCCGCCAGGAAGGTCAGGCCCAGCACCAGGGTGACGGGCCAGTTTATCGGTGCGTTTTCGGTTTTATGATTGTCTGTCATTTAAATTACTTCATCTGGTTTGACTTTTTATTTTAACTTAGCCCACCGGGCAAGTCGTTAAGTTTTCAATAAACCACATCAGCTGCGCATGCCAACGCCACGATGCAGCAACCACAGGCACAGGCTGGCCAGCAACACACCAAAGGAAATGATAATGGCGTAGGCCCAGACTATCGGGACATCCGACACGCCAAGGATCCCGTAACGAAAGCCGTTGACCATGTAAAGAATCGGGTTGAAGGCCGACACTTTCTTCCAGAATTCCGGTAACAGGCTGGTGGAATAGAACACCCCGCCCAGGTAGGTCAACGGGGTCAGAATAAAGGTTGGAACAATCGCGATATCATCAAACTTGTTGGCAAAAATAGCATTGACCATGCCGGCCATTGCAAACACGATCGATGTCAGCAACAGTACAGATACCGTGATGAGGGGGTATTGCACCTCGACCCGGGTGAAAAACAGCGAAACCACCATGACCACTGAACCCACCATGATGCCCCGGGCCAGCGCACCGGTAACATAGCCGGCCAGGATGATCCAGTTAGGCAGCGGGGAGATCAGCAACTCCTCGATATGGCGGCCAAACTTGGCACCAAAAAAGGATGAAACCATGTTGCCGTAGGAACTGGTAATGACTGACATCATGACCAGCCCCGGCACGATAAACTGCATGTAGTCAAAGCCGTCCATAGTGCCGATGCGGCGACCGATCAGGTTGCCGAAAATAATGAAGTAGAGCGTCATCGTTATTGCCGGCGGTACGACTGTCTGGGCCCAGATGCGTAAAATTCGCGTCACTTCTTTGCGCACAATGGTCTTATAGCCGATCCAGTTCACCCTGGCGTTCATGTTGTTGAGCCTTTGTCTACCAACCGTAAAAACAGCTCTTCAAGGCGATTGGCCTTGTTTCTCATGCTCAGCACGCGGATATCAGCACCATCGAGCGCGGCGAACATGGCGTTGAGTGATTTCTTCTTTGGCAACGATACTTCCAGCGTATAGGGGTCGCGCAAGCGGAGTTCGGCACCATCTATCTGCGGTGCCCGGGACAAGGGTTCGTGCACATCAAGCACAAACGTTTCCACATCCAGGGTACCCAGCAATGTTTTCATATCTGTGTTCTTAATGATTTCACCATGGTCGATAATGGCAATATTGCGGCACAGTTCTTCGGCCTCTTCAAGATAGTGCGTGGTCAGGATCACCGTCGTGCCGCTTTCATTGATCGCACGGATAAACTCCCACATCGACCTGCGAATTTCGATATCCACACCCGCTGTAGGCTCATCAAGGATCAACAGGCGCGGTTCGTTGACCATCGCACGGGCGATCATTAAACGTCGCTTCATGCCACCGGACAGCACCCTGGAGATCTGGTCGCGATTATCCCAGAGTTTCAGTTGCCTGAGGTATTTTTCAGCCCGCAATAGCGCTGTCTTGCGGTTAATCCCATAGTAGCCTGCCTGGTTGACAATGATTTCAAGCGGCTTCTCGAACTGGTTGAAATTCAGTTCCTGTGGAACCAGCCCAATATGTGACATGGCCTCCGAGCGGTTTTTCTGCACACTGGTAGCAAATACGTTGACCTCACCTGAGCTGGTGTTGACCAGCGAACTGACAATGCCGATCAGCGTAGATTTACCAGCCCCGTTCGGTCCCAGCAAGGCAAAGAAATCACCTTCCTCAACATTCAGGCTGATGCCTTTGAGTGCCTCAACACCATTGGCATAGGTTTTCTTCAGGTTCTTGACTTCGAGTGCGTGCATGCGGTGGCCGGGCCGGTTTTATTGTGCGGAATATTATCACGCAAGCTGGCAAATAACCGGTTCCTCAGCTATTCCCGGACAAGCCAGGGCCGGGATAGGTACTGGGCCGGGTACCAAGTGTTCTGCGGAATTTATGGGTGAAGATGCCGTTTTTTTTCAACTGACCCATAAACATGCAGTAAGGCCCTGCACCGACTGGTGAAATATGCGGGTTAAAGGCCCTTTCTTAATCAGGTTCGCGTATCATATCGCAACGCTTTTTCGCCGGACAGAAGCATGCCCAAAACTCT
>QIKV01000068.1 GCA_003233115.1 Oceanospirillales bacterium | reverse complement strand
TTTTCGGAATTTTATCCATAACCTGCAGGAAACCAGGCACCATATTTGCTTCCAGCTTCTGCCGGCATACCCGGAACACTTCCGTAGCCTCAAATGCAGTCGCGTCAGCAACCACAATCGCTGCGATGGGCTCCTTTTCACCCGGCGCCATGCCCGGCAAGGCTACGCCATAAACGAAGACGTCATCGATGGCATCCATTTGCGACAACGCCTTCTCCACGAATGATGAATTGATAAAGTCACCATTGCGGCGAATTCCACCGCCTATTCGGTAGTCAAAATATAGCCAGCCATTTTCATCGACATGACCGATATCACCCATGTGCAGCCAGCCGCCTTCCGTTTTCTCTGCTGACGCCTGTGGATTGTTGAAATATTCCACCACCGCGGCACTGCCATCTGCATTGCGGAAACAAATTTCACCAGCATCAAAGGGCGCACACTCGTTGCCATCCTCGTCGAAGATTCTCAATTCCAGATTGGGCGGCGCTTTACCGCAACTGCCACGCGGGCCTGCTCCGGCAGGATTAAAGGTCAAACCACCTTCTGCAGCACCGTAAAACTCAGCCAGTTTCACATTGAAACGATTTTCAAAATCTTCCCATATAGCAGCGGGCATTCCGGCACTGAGTATAATTCGCACCGGATTATCCGCGTCGTTGTCTTTTGCGGGGTCGGCAAAAATAGCCGTTGTCATACCACCCAGCAGGTTGAACCAGGTGCAGCCATACTGGCGGGCAATATCCCACAGGCGGGATTTTGTAAATTTGCGGCTGATCACCCCGCGTAACCCCAGTATCAGCATGCTTCCCAGGGAGACGAGTTGAGCATTGGCATGGGTGAGGGACAGGCCTGTATATGGACGATCCTCTTGTGTCAAGCCCAGCACATTGGCGATTACGGGAACCGCAGCCAAACGGCTGTGTGCCGACACAATGGCCTTGGGAGCACCGGTGGTACCGGATGTGTAGAGCATCTGCATGGGCGCTTTCGGGTCCGTGCTGGCGACCGGTAAAGGTGGCGAGGGCATTGGGCCAGTCACAACAGACGCAACCGTTGCACCGCCAATTTCCCCGTGGGCTGTTGTCAACGGCAAGATCCAGTTTGCATCCCTGTCGGCCCAAACCGCTTTGACATCAGTCATCGCATAATCTGCTACAACAGCGCCCTTGCAGCCGGCAAAATCCAGCATGTATTTAAGTTTGTCACCGCGGGTGCGGGAGTCGATGGGAACAAAGATGGTGCCGAGAATTGACGATGCAACCATCAAGTCCACAAACTCCGGATGGTTTTGCATGACGATGCCGAAAGCATCACCCTTTTGCATTCCCTGAGCCTTTAGCCAGGCAGCCAGGCGCTGGCCGTTATCCCATAGCTGCCGATAGCTGCGAATTTCTTCGACGAAATTCCCGTCTGCATCAATATCGACAAAGGTCAGTACATCAAGATCGGGCTTCTTGCTGACCCAGTCAGCAATCCGGTTGGCCAGGATGGTCAAATCGTACATATATTCAGTCCTCGCGGGCCAGGATCGAAACAACGGTTGCAGCAGCATCGAGGCCAATCATACCGCCGCCATTGTGGGCCAGACCGATGCGGGCATTTTCAACCTGGCGGGCACTACTCCGGCCCTGTAGTTGTTCTGTGATTTCAACGATCTGTGCGGCACCCGTGGCGCCGATGGGGTGCCCCTTGCGCAGCAGGCCACCGGAAACATTCACTGGCAGTTTTCCACCCAGGCGGGTCGTGCCCTCATCGATCAAACGACCGCCCTCCCCTTTGGCGCACAGGCCCAGGTATTCATAGGCAACGATCTCAGAGGGAGCGGATGCATCGTGCAACTCCACCAGGCTCAGGTCCTCCGGCCCAACACCGGCGGCTTCATAGGCCAGGCCGGCCGCATAGGATCCCACCTCTGAGGCCATATCCCAGCCGGAAACCAGTGCCGAGGACAATACCTTCACCGGATGGCTCAACGCCATTTGCCGCATTTTGCGCTCACTGACTACCACCAGTGCCGCAGCGCCATCGCCAATGGGCGAACACATCGGCAGGGTCAACGGATAAATAATTTCGCGGGACTCGAGCACTTCCGCGACCGTCATTTCCTGCTGGAACTGGGCGCGGGAATTGAGGCTGCCATGGAAAGAGTTCTTTGCTGTCACGCCGGCAAATTGTTCAATGGTGGTGCCATAATTTTTCATATGAGCAATCGCCATCAGCGCATAGATGTCCATGAATACAGAACGGGTTTTACCGGCGTTCGCGAAATCCACCTCTTCACCCGCCAACTCAGCCAGGGCCTGCAAGGCCCCCAACATGCCGTCGGATCGTTCGGTGTCTACGGCGCCATCGAACGCCGCAAAGGTTCGAGCCTTGTCTTCATGAAATAGTTTTTCGAAACCACACACCAGGACCACGTCGTAAAAGCCCGCGGTGACCATCGCGCAGGCCTGATTGAATGCCGTTGATGAAGTGGCACAGGCGTTTTCCACATTGACCACGGGGATTTTGCCAATTCCAAGCTCCCGCAGGGCTACCTGACCGGAGATCATTTCCTGTCCCTGAACCACGCCGCCGGCAGCGTTACCCATGTACGCAGCCTGGATATCAGTTTGGCCCAGTCCGGCATCTGCCAGCGCCTTTTTAATGGCGGCACCCGCCAGAGATTTCAGCGGTATTTCCATCTGTTTGCCGAAGTCAGTCATGCCCACACCGGCGACATACGCATTCATTTTCATCAGGACTTTCCTTTAGTTTGGCAGCGCACTGCAGTAACCCAGTTCATGGAATCGGGTAATCAATTCACGATGACCAAAAGCTTTGGCCGCCGGTTGGAAGCCGGTCTGTTTTAACTGGCCGTTCAGCAGGCGCTGTGCACCTTCTGCGCACATCTCACCGGTCCAGGAATAAGGTGCGGAAAGATTCATTACATATTGGCTGGTTACCTGGCGGCCCTGGCCGTTGCAGACGATCACGCTACGCTGCACGTCGAGCTGGTCTTTTGGCGGTTCACCGGTAGCCATCTGATCACCCATCTGATTGGTGAATTGTTCACGCTGCTCCTGCGACATCCCCGGCGCTGCCTCGTTGAACGCCTGGATAGCCTGCACGATGCCCGCAACCAGGTGCTCGCCGATGGCCGTGACGACCTTGCAATTGCGCACCCGGGGGTCGTCCCTGTACCAGATGGGCTCGCAACCACCACCCCAGGGGTGGGCGCTGACGACAGCACCACGGTGGGGCACAACCGCCTGCACGACCTCATCGTTGGGCCAGGCTTTAAATTCATTCAGTTCCAGGTAGTACTGGGAAACGTCATTGCAGGCCATGCGCAGGAATGACTTGGTGGAAGCCTCGGACGGCAAGCCATGATCAATCTGATACACAATATCCAGACTGTCAATTGCCGGGTTTTCCAGCACGACTTCGGCCGCCAGCGCACCGGCCGTCCACATGTAGGAACAGGCCGGGCTCAACAGCAGGCCCTTATCGGCAAATGCCTGGCCGTATTTCTCCTTGATGGCGTTGGTCCAGTCCTGCTCACCGGTGGTGTCGAGGTAGTGGCAATTCATTTCCAGCGCCGTTGCGACGATCGGCCAACCAATCTGCATGAACGGGCCGGAGACGTTGATGACCACATCAACCTGCTCAAACAGGGGCCGCAGTTTTTCAGGGTCATTGGGGGCCGTGACGATTTTCGCATCCAGCGGGCCACCGTGGCGCTCCCTGACAACTTCCAGCGCTGTTTCCAGTTTGTCCTGACTACGGCCGGCAAAGTAGAAGGGAATGTTTCGCCGCGCCAGGGCCCCGGCAACGAGTTTGCCGGTGTATCCATTGGCTCCGTAAATCAGTACTTTGCGTTCTTGTGGCATGGTTTCCTCCAGATTTCACACATACTTGCATCAGGTGCTTACTTTATTGAGAACTGAAGAAATCAGGAATGTTCCAAGCGGCTGAAAACTTGTGAATTTCGGCCAGAACGATTATGTTACCCAGACACAGTGTCTGACAGTTGATGCTCGTCACACGATTCTGTCGCAGCCGGGTTAATAGAGGAGGCTTTTTTGCAATCACCAAACCGCCAGGACTGGATGGTATATGGAGCCTATGGTTTCACGGGTGAACTGGTGGTGCGCGAGGCCATTGCACAGGGGCGGCGCCCGATTCTCGCAGGGCGCAACGAGGCATCGCTAAAACCTCTCGCGGATAAATTTGAACTGCCATTGAGACCTTTTGATGTGGGTGACGCTGCCGAGCATCTCGATGGCGTTGGTACGCTTATCAATTGTGCGGGTCCTTTTGCGAGTACGGCGGAACCCCTGATAGCTGCTTGTTTGCAACGTGGCCTGCATTATTTTGACGTGACTGGAGAAATCAGCATTTTCCAGGCCGCTCACAAACAGCACGAAGCCGCGCTCAAGACCGGTGTGATCCTTTGCCCGGGAGTAGGTTTTGATATCGTACCCACCGATTGCCTTGCGGCATTGCTGAAGCAGGCATTGCCGGACGCAACGCATCTGGAACTGGCCTTTGACTTTGGCACACTCCCCAGCATGGGCACAACCCGCACAGCCATTCAGAGCATCGGAGACGGCTGTTTGATTCGTGAAAATGGAGTATTAAAAAGCGTCAGACTGGGATACAGCACGATTAAAGTACCCTTCGCCAGCGCCGATCTCTGGGCTGTCAGTCTGCCTTGGGGTGATGTCTTTACTTCACATGTCTCTACCCGCATCCCCAATGCCATTGTCTATGGCGCACTGCCACATGCCGTATGCTGGTTGGTGAGACTTTCCAACCCTCTGCGCGGTTTCCTTGCCCGCCCTGGCGTGCAAAAAAAGTTGGTGGCACTCGCCGGAAGATTCCTCGGCGATGGCCCCGACGAAAGCAAACGCATCAGTGCACGCACAGGTTTCTGGGGGCGGGTGACAACCGGGGATGGTCGTGAATGCAGCGGTACCATCACCGGCCCCAGCGTCTATGCAATGACCGCAGAACTGGCAGTTGCTATTGCACTAAAGGCTGAATCCTGGGAGCAGGATGGGGGTTACTTTACCGCTTCCATGCTGGTGGGTGCAGATTTTCTATCCAATAGAGAAGGTTACAAAGTCGAAGTACAAAGAGTTTCAGAAGATACAGGTGCAGTACGCCAGTCCGATCCACTACACTAGCACCTACCCATTATTGGAATGGCATAAAACATGTCGTCTGATCACCAGATTCAGCATTCCATATCCAGCCTCAGCGCCCCACTACGCTATATCGAAAATCATTCCATTAGCCTGGATCAGTGCCTGATCGGTACCGGTATCAACAAGCAGGAACTTCACAGCAGCAAGTCGCGAATTCACCTGGGCCAACTGCTGCGGTTTTGTCGGAATATCAGGCAATTGAGTGACGACCGGTATTTGGGGCTTGCTATCGGCAGCGAAATACACCTCGCCGACTATGGCATGTTCGGGTTTGCCATGATGAGTGCCAAGACGCTGCGCCAGGCAGTTGCACTGGGCATGCGGCTGGTTGCACTGTCATTTACCGGCTTTAAACATGAACTGATCGAGAAAGGTAGTACCGCCATTCACCGGATGTCTCCGCTGATGGATTACGGGGATTTACTGAATGTGATGTCAGACCGTGAAGTCGCGGCTGTTTACCTGATTTACCAGGAACTGGTGCGCGACAAACCACCCATCATTGAAATTAATTTTGTTCACCACGGCGGTTGTACACCCGCGCGCTACACACAGCATTTCGCCTGCCCGGTGAATTTTGGCCGGCGCTGCAACGAGATTGTGATTCCAGCAGAATTTATGCATACCACCATCAGTGACACCAGCAAAGAATCAGCCGAACTTTGTATCCAGCAGTGCGAATTGCTGATTTCCCAACTCAGCAAACAAAGCAGCCTGGTAGATGATGTACGTTACACAATACTGTCGCGACCGGGTTACTTTCCGAATATTGAGACCGTGGCTGAGAAAATGCATATGTCTTCCCGCACCCTGCGCCGCCACCTCAGTGGGCAAAACACCAACTATCAAGACCTGCTCAATGAAATTCGTTTTGGCCTGGCGAGAGACTATTTATTGACCACCAACTTCAGGCTGGATCAAATTGGCGAACTGCTCGGCTATAGCGAACCGGGAAATTTTACCCATGCCTTCAAGCGCTGGGCCGGCGTGCCACCCAGAACCTACCGCATGCAGCATTATCAAAGTAGCAGTTGATGCCGGCCGGCCAGTAGCAGCGCGCGGTTTCAGCCCAGGCCGGGGCCGCTACCCTTCTCAAAAAGTGATACCTGTGTTCGATCTGAACCTCACTCTGTCACGCCGCACAACACTAAAGCTTTACCTTGTCCCGCTCAAAGCTCTTCCGGTAAGATTCTGCCAGGTTTTTGCTTTGAACAATGTCCACTTTATACGGAAAATTCCCATTTTCCAGAATCTCCAAAATTTTGCCCACACTTGCAGAAATATCCTCTTTGGATTCCACCATAAAATCCAGATCTGAAAATTCCTGATAATCTCCCCGCGCGCGCGATCCGAACATCCAGATTGTAGCTCCCTGATTTTTTAGAGGAACTATAATTATTCCCTGAATATATCGATATTGATCCTCTGTGAGTCCGAATTTCATGGGTTCTGAAGTTTTGTGAGTAATTGTTTTGCAGGATTTAAAAAACTTTCTGCAAAAGCATAAACTTCCTCAGCTAATTTTTCATTGTAAGTGTGAGCAGAAAGGTTTCTTTGATCAATGGACTTTAACCAGAACTCTACGTCTTCAATAAAACCACTTTGCGCCATTTCACGAATCACTTGCTTTGGCGCTGAGGTAGACGTTCCCATGACTTTTTTAGCAGATTTCCAAGCGAGTTCCACACAAAATTCAAATCGCTGGATACTGGCATCTCTGGAAATATCGGTTTTCTCGATTGTAATAGCTTCTTCCAGCGAAACCAATGCCTTTGATAGTTCCTCTAAACTGACAGCCATGGGAAACCTCTTGCGCGCAGTAAAAAATCAGTTAATTCTACTCCGTCTAAATTTAAATGAGGGAATATGAGGTAGCAAGCACCTATTTTTAGAACTTGCAGGTCATATTTTTTCATTCTGGCCACACAGCACGACCCGGTTTATCCAGGAAATGCGCAGGGCTCCACAGAATGAATACAAATTCACCTGCTTCCTTTCTCCATGTACTGTTAATTTGATAGCTCATCTGTGGAATTATGCATAAGTAGGATCCGACGACGGTGCGGCATCACGACGATAGAGTGTACGAAATGGGTTGAAAGTCGCATTAACCTGCATCGCAAACTTTGTCACCAAGTTATGATGTTGTTGGTTTATCTGGGAAATCCAAGTGACCACTCCGGTTTCATCCCAACTTCAGGAACAAACCAAGCCTCGCTGAAAGTTTCGTACGCCACGTGCTACGCAAACAATTTCATCATAACCCACGCGGGGATTGTCACCCCCATAACCTGTAAAGATAAAAAACGGAGTCCGAAACAAAAAGCATTCCTGCTGCGAAATGTATTTTTTAGTCCTTTATTGGTCTACTTTAAAAGCCACTTGCTTCAAACCAGGCATTCCTTTGTTATTCAAAACCATCGCTTTAGCCATACGCGTCTCAAACAGATCCTGCATATTATTTACAGCCCCTGACGGAATATGAGATTTATCCAGCTCAGCCAATAACTCTTCTCGCGTCCACTTTCCAATTTCACTGTTTAACCTTGAATTCAGTTCATCGTTATTCATCACGCGCATCTGATTCTTACGGAACTTCTTATCTTGTGCCATTTCTGAAATGCCCAACACATCGCACAATCCTGCAAACTGCCTGTCTGTTCCGATAGCGAGTACGAGCGGCTTTTCATCCTTGCTGTAAAACACTGTTCCATAGGGCGATATATTCGGGTGCTCAGACCCCAACCGTTGCGGGATATAGCCAGCGTGAAGCCAGTTGAGAGCCTGGTTGGCCAGGGAGGCAATGGCTGATTCAAACAGGGAAGTCTCTACCAAACTGCCTTTCCCGTTTTGTTCCCGTTTGAGCAAAGCCAACAGTAAACCTTCTTTCAGTTGGTGAGCGGCAAGTATATCCATCAGAGCCACGGGCATTTTGGTAGGTGGGCCCTGGGGGTGTCCGTTCATGTACATGAACCCTGTCTCAGCCTGCACAATGGCATCATAGCCCGTGCGGGGGTTGTCTTCCCCATAACCTGTAATACGCCCGTAAATCAGCTTTGGGTTAATGGCCTTCAGGTGTTCATAATCTACTTTTAATTTCCTGGCATCGCCGGGCTTGTAACTCACGATGAGTATATCCGCCTGCTCTATCAAGCCCACCACATGCGCGTAATCTTCCGCCAGAGTGATGTCTAAAAACACGTGCTCCTTACCCCAGTTAACCGACAAAAAATAAGCTGACGTGTTCGATAACTGAACTTCCTGTTGGAGTTTCCATGAGCGCGTGACATCCCCATTGGTTTTGGGGTTTTCCACTTTAATAACGTTGGCACCCAATTCAGCAAAGAACTGCCCTACAGATGGTCCAGCCAGCACTGAGGCAAGTTCTATCACTTTCAGGTTGTGGAATATATCACTCATGTTTGCCATGTTGGCCGCCTTTAAAAGACAGCGAGAAAGAGCCATTGATCGCGTCCAGCCAACGTTCAATGGGTTGCCGGATAGGCTCCCATGGGAAACTTATAATCTGGATATGCTGAAAGTTTTCCAGTTCTATCAGCTCTACGCACGGATTGTCGAGCCCGTAGTAGTATTGGTATGGGGCCATCTGATCGGAATCAGACGCCAACAGCAGCGTTGGTTTGGTGAAATGTGTTCTCACGTCGGTTTCTTCAAGGCTCACATTCGCCTGGTCAAGCGTTTGTTCAATAGCTGCAGTCAGTTTTTTATCAGAAATCAACCAGGACCACCATTTTTTTTCAAAGTAAGTTTCATAGGCCATCACGGCAAGATCAAACCGCTGCATAGGGGCAAGCCCTATGGTGCCCACCACCTTCGGTTCCGCCTGGGCGAAAGCAGTCGCCGCGACAATTCCCATTGAAAACCCCACCGCAACATAATGTGAATCTGGTTGTGATGGCTGATTCAGCCATAGTTGAACCTGTTTGGCCGTAGTCAGCCCAAAATTAAAATCCTCGGCTTCGTTAGGGCCCGGTACCACTACGACGCGGTACCCCAGGGAATGAAACCACAAGGCATAAAGCATCACCGACTGTTTACTTGCCGCGAATCCAGGGAACAGCACCAGTACCAGGTCTTTCCTGGTCCAACCTGTATTGGTGGTCAAATCCAGCTTTTCCTGCATTTCGCCGATCGTGATATCCAGAACATTAACCTGGATTTTCCCAAATTGAACCAGTTCTGCAGCGGCCGGGATATCAATATAGTCCAGACACGACTTTCCATCGTCCGGACACCAACGATGCGTCAGTTCCGGTAAACCCTGCTGCTCGCCGGGTAGATCAATGGCCATTATTTCCGGGTGCTGAATCCGGTTGGTCACCAACGACGTGCAAGCAGACAGGAGCACTAGCAATAAGGTCAGAAGTGGTATTCTTATTGACAATTTAAATCCTGTTTAAGTCCTGGTGTGCGTCGTAGTTAATGGTACTTTCAGCCAGTTGAAAGCGGTTAGCCGCAAGGCGTGTTCCCGCTGGAGTAGCCATTCTAGCGCAAGGGGGTGTAACACAGCGGAGGACTCTTGAAGTATTTTTTCCCTGCAATGATCGGCACTGGAATCTTGATTGGCATAATCCTGTGATGATTGAGCAACTACAACTCCCCACAGTGACAGCTTTGCCACCTGGCTTTTCTTAGCTCTGTCACTTAATCCTGATGAATACCCTTCTGGCGATATTCAGCGCAGTATTTCTGACCACTTTCCTGGCGGCACCAACGATGGGGGCCGGTTGGTTCTGGGACGCTGGCAACGGCTTCGGTTTCGCAGCATTTGCAGGCCTGCTCTACCTCGGAATCACGAGCTATCAGCGCACTGGTTTCAGGGCTCACCAGTTGCTTGGTTACACTGTGCTCGCGATCGCTGTGGTACACGTATTGTGGTTCCTGTTGGGCGACGCTGCGGTGGTCGAATATATAAAGATCGGCGCGCCTGTTTACATGTGGGCAGGTATCTTCGGGCTGGTTCTACTTTTTGTGCTGGTTACCATCGCCGTGGTGCCAGATCGACAAAAAGTACACAAAAATTACCCTGCGTTTCGCCATTGGCATCGACTATTAGCCATCATCGCCATTGCCAGTAGTGCCTTTCATATCGTTGTCAGTCATTTTTATCTTGCGACCTGGTATCAGGCCACGCTGTTTATTGCGCTTGCCACCGCCCCGTTCGGGCGTGCCTGGTGGATCAAAGTCGGGCGATTGCCAATCGTAACGCCGGCCGCATTGTTGCTGGTTGTAGTACTGTTTGTCGGCTTGTTCAGTGCGATCAGGAATTTATCGCTATGAAAGTGCTGTCAGGAATTTTTCTATTGGTGGTTATTTTAGTGATTATTTTTGGATCACCCTTCCCAAGTGAAAAGCCGCTGCGCGCACGTTACTACAACAGCCCCGAGCCAATTCTGCCGATGTCTTTCGAGCACCAGGATCATGTGAAGACGAACTGCCTGGTCTGTCACCACAACTACCTCGACGACACCGGTATTGACATGTGTATGAACTGCCACGTGACCAATCAGGAAGTCTGGCCCTTACTTGAAGACCAGTTTCATGACCTCTGCAGAGGTTGTCATGCTGAGAAAGCTGCTGAAGATGCTGATGACAATCCGCCAAGAGAATGCATTGCCTGCCACCGCGAGAGCGAAAATCAGGGGGAAGTCGGGGCTTTCAGCTCACAGCCTTCTTAGCCAGATGAATGATTGCGCTGGTTGCCTTTGTCGGGGATCCCGTATCGTACGGTGGCTGCGGGTCGTACTCGATACCGAGCTGAATTGCCTGAGCAAGCTCCTTCCCACCAATACCTCGTAAGGTCCAATGGCATCAAGCGCCGTCATGTTTTCATACAGGAGTATTGAGATCTTCATTCGTCGTTGCTTATTGACTAGCGTTTATGGACGGGCACTAACTATACTCGGACAGCATGACGCGTATAAAGCTGAAATCCTGGCCATCAAAGTTGGCGAAAATCTTGCAGCCCCTGCTACCGGAAGGGGTGTTCGCAAACTTGGGGCAATGGTATAGCCGTTATGTGCATGAGTCGGATTTTGAAATTTTTGACTGGCTGGCTGAAGTGCCCGGACTGGTGTTGGATGTCGGAGCGAACCGTGGTCATTCGGCACTCTCGGTATTGCGACACACGCGCCGGATGCACGTGTTTTCGGTAGAACCCAACCGCGAGCATTGCTGGAACCTGTTGCTGATCTGGCTGCTGCATCCATTGCGCTTCCGCTTCCGCCTGGTTGCAGCCGGAGACACTTTTACCCATAAGACACTTCACATTCCCGGACACCATAGTCTCGGGTTGAGTGCTCTGGGGTCACTGGATCCGTCTGAATTCGAAAAAGACCACATTCGCGAAGAACTGGCAGAATTGGGACTCGATAGTCGTGATAAATCGGTATTCCGAAAAGTCGCAGCCCAGGTGATACCGCTAGATGACCTGGGCTTGTCACCCGACCTGATTAAACTGGATGTCGAGGGTTTTGAACTGCAGGCATTACGGGGCCTAAAAGAAGCACTCGGACATCTGCGACCAGCTTTGCTTGTCGAGATGAACCACCCCGACCGTTGGATGCCGCTTGTCAAATCATTTGGCTATGTTTTTTACTACTACGATGCATCAACCGGGAAACTTAACAGTTATAACGAAACTGACGGCGTTCTCAATCTATTTTGTCTCCACACAGACAGCCATTCCTTACTTACCCAGGCCTTGCTGAAAAAAGTAAAGACATCTTGAGGTGAGCCGCATAAAGACTTGGGGCCAGCGTAAAGTGCCAGAACAAACACAAGAATTCAAAAACGATCTATAAGTCATTAAATCCGCCCTTAAGAGCATATTAAGCTGTTTAGTCTGCTCTTAAGAGCAGATTATATTTGTTGATTCTGAAAAACCATGATATGCTCTTAAGAGCGAATTAACCCAGACAAGAGGCTCTTAAGAGCAGATGACGGCAAAAAACACATTGATACAGGCACCGCCCTATCCGGTCGAAGGGGCAATCAGGCGCCTTGGCGCAAACTTGCGTACTGCAAGGCTGCGTCGCAACCTGACGATTGAGGAAGTCGGTGAGAAAATCGGGACAGGCCCACGCGCAGTTTCGGATGCAGAGAAAGGCAAGGTTTCAACCGGCATTGCGGTCTACACCGCTCTGCTCTGGGCGTATGACCTTCTCGGGCCCATGAGCG
>QIKV01000018.1 GCA_003233115.1 Oceanospirillales bacterium | reverse complement strand
AAGCACCTTGTAGGAGCGCCGCCTCGGCGCGATTCATTTCTAAAACAATCGCGCCGAGGCGGCGCTCCTACAACTACAGTTTTGACCCTCCCCCTTTTGGGTTGTCGAGCACTGGAAGGCTGGGCCGGATAAGCGCGGTGCCTGTCTGAGCGATAGCGAGTTCACCGCGCCCGGTTCAGACTGAAGCGCGCAGAGTAGCCGAAGGCCAACACAAGGGGGCGGCTTTTCTTTGGTTCTGTTTCTTTTGTCCGTATAAAAGAAATGAACTCGCCCATAAAGGGCGAAAAACACGTAACAATTCAAGCAAACGAATAAAAAAGTTAGCCACAACTAGCGTCTATCGTACCCTGAAATAAATTAGACTTGCGCATGACAGGTGCCGTTCTATACTCTCACAAACAATTAAAACTTCGTATTTTATGACATCACATTCCTCCAAACACTCACCCTATGTTTTTTTGATCGCCCGCAACCAGCAAGATGATGCTTACCGTCTTTTCAAGGTGGACCTCGATAATGTTTAGCTATTTTGGTTTTGGTTCCAACCTGAACATCACGTCACTGTTGGCCAAGGGTGTAGAGCCGTTGGCATCGCGGCGCGCTATCTTGCCCGGTTGGCGCTTGCGCTTTAACGTGCAGCACTTCTTCCTGCACGAGGGTGGAGTAGGCAACATTGAACATTCCGAAGTGCCGGGCGACCGCGTGCTCGGCATGCTTTATGACTGTCCGGACGAGGCCCTTGCACCCCTGGATGCCATGGAGGCCTACGGCTACGGCTACGACCGCATCAACATTGAGGTGGAGACGGACGGCGAGTGTATTCCCGCATTTACCTACGTCGGCATGCCCGAGTTCATCAATGACGACTGCCTGCCAAGCCGTCGCTATCTCAACATCATGATCGACGGCGCGCACCGGGCCGATCTCGATCCCGATTACGTGCAACAGCTCGAGATGCAGCCGGTTCACCAGCCCGATGATTACCCACCGTTCACGCCGCCACCCGGCGACTATCCCATATTCGATTTGGCTTCTCTTGCCCAGCACCCGATGTATACTGCACTCTGCGATGCGGTTTTTGACATGTCGGAAGCGCGGCCCTTGCACGAATATCTGAAAAGTTTCTTTGGCGGACGTGACATGACACTGTTTCACCTCAAGCGCCTGGACAGCAATGAAGTCAATGAGTCTATGGATATTATCCGGAATGGACACCTTAATGAGGCCCAACTGTGTTATCTCAATGGCTACCTCAATGAGTATGCCAGAGAGTATCGCTATGTAGGTCGCTTAGATTACAAACACGTTATTAAGGAGTACAACAATGGATCAATTCCCCCCGGCACTTGCCCATGGAACCCTTGAGGAGGTCTTTCCTGACGTATTTTTCATCAGTGGCACTATAGAGACTGTCCTCCATGAGATGGACTGGAAGTTCAGTCGCAACATGACCGTGGTACGCGAAGGTGAACGTTTAATTATCATCAACAGCGTACGTTTGACGGATGAAGGCCTGGCCGAGCTAGACCGGCTTGGTCGGGTCACTGACCTGATTCGCCTCGGCTCCCTGCACGGGCGCGATGATCCGTTCTACGTGGATCGCTACGGTGCCGAGTTCTGGCAGATGCCCGGGATGGCACACGAGACCGGACTGAAGTCGACGCACACCCTCACCCCGGATGGTCCGTTACCGATTTCGGATGCCTCTGTGTTTGAATTCCGCACCACCAGGATGCCCGAGGGGATCCTGCGTCTCGATCGCAGCGATGGCATTCTGATTGCCTGCGATGCGTTACAAAATTGGCTCACCCCTGACGAGTTTTTCTCTGACTCTTCGCGGAAGCTGATGCAAGACGCAGGGTTCTTCACGCTGGCCAACCTCGGCCCGGTCTGGGTTCAAGCAGCGACGCCCGAAGCAGATGACTTCTCCCGACTCAAAGAATTGTCGTTCAAGCATGCCCTATGCGGGCACGGAGAACCTTTGCGCGATACCGCACAGGATGACTATACTGCAACGTTCAAACGTATGTTCGGCATATAGAGGTACCCTAAAGTTTGAGTACGGGAATGGAAACTTGGCGGTAGTCGATCTACAGCTGGCTGGTTATGAGATCGAATCGGTCCTAAGCCGATTCGACGGACGTGTGGTGTATCGCGCCCGTCGTCTTGCCGATGATGTTGCAGTGGCGGTGGAGACACTCGACGCCGAATATCCCAATCGTCAACAGGTGGCCGGGATCAACCGAGAGGGGGTAATCGCCCAACGCCTGGCTGAGGTCGACGGTGTGCACAAGGTATATGCCGTGCTACCCCATGGCAACGGCAACCTGGCCCTGGTCGGCGAACTGTTCGAGAGCTCACTCAAGTCTCATCTTGCTCGTGTGGGCGCTGACGGCCTGCCCCTGGCCGAGGTGCTCGACATCGCCCAACAACTTGTCCGTGCACTGGATGGGATACACGCCAACGATCTTGTGCACAAGGCATTGGCCCCGGAGCACGTGCTTTTGGATCCTGTTAGCGGCGCCCTCACCCTGGCTGGTTTTGGTATTGCCTCCGAACTGGACCAGGAGCGGCAGGCGTTACAGATGTCGCGGCGCCTCGAGGGACCGCTGCCTTACATATCGCCGGAGCAAACCGGTCGTATGAATCGGGATCTAGACTTCCGATCCGACTACTACTCCCTCGGTGTGCTGCTGTTCGAACTGCTGACCGGCAAGCGGCCGTTCCGGGCAAGCAATCTGCTGGAATGGGTCCACAGCCATATCAGTCGACTGCCGCCGGCACCACACGAGATCTCGCCGCTGGTGCCTGAGGCGGTATCGGCCATTGTCCTCAAGTTGCTGGCCAAGAGTCCCGAGAAACGATACCAAAGCACCAGGGGACTGATGTACGACCTGGCACACTGCGCGGCTGTACATGCCGCGGGCCATGAGGTAGTCCCCTTTGAACTGGGCAAAAAGGATGCGGTGCAGAAATTCCTGGTGCCGCAAAGTCTGTACGGCCGTGACCGTGAGCTCGAGGAGCTGCTTGGGCTGTTCGAGGAAGCTGCAGCAGGGCGCACTCAATTCTGTCTGGTTCACGGCTGCTCCGGTGTCGGAAAATCGGCCCTCGTCAATGAGGTCGATCGACCCCTGGTACGCGAACGGGGCTTTCTGGTGCAAGGCAAGTTTGACCAGTTCCAGCAGGGCGAGGCGTACACGGCCCTTGCCACTGCCTTCCGCAGTCTGGTCCTGCAGGTTCTGGCTGAACCGGAGGAACGGCTGCAAGAATGGCGTCGACGGCTGATGGATGCGCTGGCGCCGAACGCACGTCTGGTGGTGGACCTGGTCCCGGAGCTGGCGCTGATCGTCGGTCATCAGCCGGAAGTAGCCGAACTGCAACCGACGGAGGCACGTAACCGTCTGCACATTTTGTTGACCGCATTTCTCCGCGTGTTCGCGGGCGAGGGACACCCGGTGGTGCTATTCCTCGACGACCTGCAGTGGAGTGACGTGCCGACACTGGAATTGTTACGTCGCCTGGTGACCTCCAGGGAGATGAGCCACCTGTTGCTGATTGGCGCCTATCGTAGCAACGAGGTGGGTGCGGGACACCCCCTGCACCGGCTGATCGACGACCCGCACGTACAGAAGAACATTCGCCAGATCCCCCTCGGACCGCTGGATCGGGATTCGGTGGCGCAGCTGGTGGCCGACGCGTTATGTCGCAAGACGAACGAAGCGCGTCCACTGAGCGATATGCTCTACGACAAGGCCCAGGGCAATCCCTTCTTTACCAGTGAGCTATTGCGGCAACTTCACAAAGAGGCTGTCATCGTTCCGGACAGAAGCAATGGGCGATGGAACTGGGACCTGGATGCAGCCCGCTGGTCCGGTGTTAGCAGCGACGTCCTTGAGTTCATGCTGGACAACCTGCGGCGGATGCCGCCAGCGACCCAGCAAGTCTTGCAGTTGGCCGCCTGCATCGGTGGTACCTTTGATCTGCACACGCTTTCCGCGATTTACGAACACCCCATCGCCGAGACCGCACAGGCTTTACTGCCGGCGCTCAAGCAACACACCGTGCTACCGTTGCATAGCGACTATCGCCTGATGGGCGAGAGCAACGAACCACTTGAGTTCAACCCGCATTACCGGTTCCAGCACGACCGCGTGCAGCAAGCCGCTTACGCCTTGATCGATACCCGGCAACTGCCTGAGGTTCACTATTCCGTGGGTCGCCTGCTGCTGCAGCACGCTGGTGGCACGGTGCCGGGCGAACGCCTTATCGACATCGTCGGCCATCTCAATGAAGGCCGCCTGCTGATAGAGGCTGCCGATGAGCGCCTGCAGCTCGGCGAACTGAACCTGCGGGCGGGTGTGCGCGCCAAGCAATCCGCCGCCTACGAGAAGGCCTTGAAATACCTGCGGGTGGCTTTAGAGCTATTACCTGCCGATCCCTGGCAGGATACGCCAGCTCTGATGCATGCACTGACGGCGGAGACCCAGCAGTGCACCTATCTCACCGGGCGTATCGAGGAGGCCGACAGTTGGATCGGGGTGATGCTGGAGCACGCTCAATCGGATTTGGCTCGTAGTGATATTCTGGCTACTCGCACTCGGCAGTATGCGACTCTCGGACGCATGGAGGAATCCATCCACTCTGCAATTCAAGGGCTGGCACTTCTGGGCGTGGAGTTTACCGATCGGCCGGGGGATGTGGAGATTACCGAGGAGCAACGTCTGGTTGAGGAGAATCTTGGCGAACGCCGCATCGCCGACCTGATGGATGCACCGTTGCTGGAAGATACGGCCATCCTAACAGCCATGCGTCTGCTGATGGAAATCTTTCCGGCCACGTTTCTTTCCGGTGGCGGCAACCTGTTTTCCTACCTGGTGCTGAAGGCGGTCAATCTCTCGTTACGCCACGGTAATTGTCCCGAGTCCGCCTTTGCCTACGCGGCCTACGGCATGCTGTTGTGTGGCGAGCTCGACGAGCCGGCAATCGGCTATGAGTATGGAAAGGTTGGGCTAGCGATCAACGAGCACTTCGACGATCTCACCCTGCGGGCGCGGGTAATCTACGTGTACGCTATGTTCGTGCATCACTGGAGTAACCACTGGTCGAGCCTGACACCGTGGTTCCGCAAGGGGATCGAAGCAGGCTACCAGTCGGGCGATCTGCTGTACCTCGCCTACAGTGCCCAGGACTGTGTGATCTGGGATCCGACCCTGGAACTGGAAACGGCCCACAGGCTGCACGCTGAGAATCTGGAGATCGTGCGCGAATGCGCCTACCAGGACTCACTGGATTCGGCCAGCCTGTTCCTGCAGTTACAGCGTAACCTGCTTGGCCTCACCGATTCTCCGTGCGCCTTGAGCGACGACGGCTTCGATCAGGAACAGTGCCTTACAGGCATGCGCCAGCGCCAGTTCATGACCGGAATTGCCAACTACCAAATCTACAACGCCGAGATCTGCCTGCTATACGGCGACTACGATCGGGCCCTGGAGTACGTGCACGCCCAGGATGCGTTGATTAAGTCCGCGATGTCGCTGCCCCAGTTGGTGCGCTTTTACATTATCGCATTTCTGACCCTGGCAACTCACTATCCGGACATGGGTGCAGATGATCGGGCGGCGACGCGTAAACGCCTGGAACGCGACCTCGCGCGCATGAAGCGCTGGGCCGACAACTGTGAAGAGAATTTTCGCCACCTTCAGTATTTGATGGAGGCTGAGCTTGCGCGACTCGACGGTGTTCGCGAGGCCGCGCTGGAACATTACGATGCGGCGATCAGCGCGGCGCAGGAAAGCGGCTTTCTTCGTGATGAGGCAACGGCCTGCGAGTTGGCTGCTCGGCATCTGCTCGTCCTCGGTCGCCGACGGGCGGCCGAAGGCTACCTGCGCAGCGCCCATCACCTCTATGACCGCTGGGGCGCTCAGCGCAAGGTGATGCTTCTGGAGCAGGAGTTCGCCGTGTTGCGTGAACTGGCGACTGACAGACGGGCGTTGACAGCAACGGGTGAGGTGGACGACCTGGATCTTGCCTCAGTCATGAAGGCGTCGCGAGAAATCTCCGGCGAGATTGTTCTTGATCGGCTGCTCAAGACCACCATGGCAATCCTGTTGGAAAACGCCGGTGGCCAGTGGGGTTGCCTGGTGGTCCGGCGGGAAGGTCAGTTGGTGGTGGAGGCGGCCCAGCTTCCTCTGGAGGGACAGTCGACAGGTGATGTGCCGGCCCAATTGCTGGTGCCGGATTCCGTTGGAGGGCAGGTGCCACTGCCGGTGACCCTCATCAGTCAAGTACTGTTGAGTGGTGAAGCCGTAGTACTCACCGACGCGGTACGCGAGGGGCAGTTCGTGCAGGACCCGTATGTACTCAGGTTCGCCCCAGCATCGGTGCTTTGTGTACCGATTCGACAGGAGCGATTTGAAGGTGCGCTATACATGGAGAACAACCTGGTCAGTGGTGTCTTCAATGAGGAGCGGGCGGAGGTAATACGGCTGCTTGCGGCCCAGGCATCGACCGCAATCGAGAACGCGCGCCTCTACGAGCAGGTGCAGGACTACTCTCGAACCCTGGAAGAGAAGGTGGCTGAACGGACTACTCAACTGGATCAATTCAACCAGGAATTACAAGATTTAGCCGATCGCGACGGCCTTACCGGTGTCGCCAACCGGCGACGTGGCGACGTCTACCTGGAAGAATGTTGGTCACGTCTGCGGCGCGAGCGCAAAGTGCTCTCGATAATCATGCTTGACGTTGACCACTTCAAGGCCTTCAACGACAACTACGGCCACCAGGCCGGCGACGACTGCCTGGCGGCGTTGGCCAGGGCCCTGCAGGAACAACTGCAGCGACCGGCAGACATGCTTGCGCGTTACGGTGGTGAAGAATTCATGATCATCCTGCCTAATACAGACGCCGACGGTGCAGCCGTACTGGCGGAGAGGCTACGCCAGGCAGTAGAAGGTCTGGTGATCGAGCATGCTCATTCGTCGGCAAGCACTGTGATAACGGTAAGTTTGGGCACTGCGACTACGCTCCCTGCGTCCGATGTGGGGAGCGAACTCCTGCTGCGGGAGGCGGACATCGCCCTGTACAGGGCCAAGCGGTTGGGACGCAACCAGATATATTCGGCGCCTGCAGTTCAAATTGAACGCTAGGACTAAAGATTCTTGCCAACTCAGGAGAAGTAGATGACGACATTAACCTGGAAAACTCAGCCGGCTACCGGTGAATGGAACACTGAATACAACTGGACCCCTTCCGGGGTGCCCACGGAGAAGGCCGCTTTTAGCACCACGTCCCAGACGGCAATTACATTTTCAGCAACAGGCCAGATGTGAGAACGCAAGGGGCCTCCGCAGGCCACGGCTGTTACTTCAATTATGGCGCGAGGGAAGGTGAACAGGGAGGCGGTGGACACATTGAATTCAGCGCAAAATACGGTTCTCCGACTGCTGCAAATGCGCGCTTCATCAACTGTGGCAGCACGATTGAAAACAAGTCGAGTGCCGGCCATACTATTTTCTCGATCAGCCTTCCAAACGACCACCACTACTACCCGAATGCTGGCGACGGTACCTTTTGGAATCATCCCGGGTTGAGCGAAGCGGGTGCCGCCGGCTTCACGGAATTTGCGGTTTACAGTAGCAAGACCAAAGCCAGTAGCAATACCGGTAACGGTAAGAAAGATGTCAAATATCCCACCGCTGGTAGTGGCACATTTATTAATCTTGCTGCCTGTACTTCGAAAACGGCCGGTGGCTATACGGTATTCTCGGGCAAATCGACCGCGGGGAATGCCACATTGATCGCCTATGGTGGAACCAACGGCGGTTATGGTGGCCGAATTGTGTTTTACGACGTGTCTTCGGGCGGAACAGCGAAGGTTCAACTCTTCGGTAACGGCGAACTGGATATCAGCGACCATACAAAGGGAGTGACTATTGCTTCACTTGATTTGAGCGGCGGTATCATCGGTATCCGGTGAAGGGTGACCTGACTATCAATTCATCTCATGCGAACTTTTCTTTTCGGAAGAAAGATAAAAGCGGGTTTGCATTTAATACACCTTATACGATACTCACGAACGTTAATCTGGCCAGTTTTACGTCGAACCAGTTCAGCGGAAATAGTATAGAGGGTGTTGAGCCGAGTTTTGCCATTGTCGGCAACGATCTTCAGGCTACCTTTTTGCAGAAGTAACCAGTGGCCTGCTTCCTGAAATCGTTCAGCACCTAAGGAAGGTGGCATCATCATGCTAGCTTGGGTTTGATCTTGATTTTGACTTCGGTGTTGACCTTGTATCCCGTTCAGGCCTAAAGAAGACACCTGCCCTGCGCCAGCACAAAAAAAATTAACGCTTAACCAAGCGTCTCCGCCATATCTCCCATGATAGCTACATAAATATTATGACAAAAAGATACGGCTTCATCTTCATCCGATATCCAGGATGATGTCCACTCAATCAGTGTCATGTCCTGCATCGTCACAGGCGTCAGTTTTATATCACCGATATAATTCGTTACAGTGGGTGCAGCAAGCGGTTCTGGACCATCATCTAACGAATAACGTAAATGATGATTGTCATCATCAACTTCTAACAATGTTTCATGAAAAGCACTATTGAGCACCCTTTTTGCACCAACTTCTGTTCCAGTCTTGTCACCTACTGCCTTGCAGGATGTTATGATATTCGGCGCACATGACATGTCATGAAAATTTCTGATTGACCGCCACACCTTATCGATCGGAGCATTGATGATATTCGACTGATAAGTTGATGGCATGACTAAACTCCTGCTTCCCACTGTAGTTATAATTATGTTGTTTATTTCATTGTCGTATTTCTTATAGCATGAACGGCTTTAGCTGTAAAACAGCCTTCATCGAATACGGTATACCGTGTGACAAACAACACAGACGGATCCTTCTTTTCCCCATCTGTTTATTTTTTCTTTTTCGAACTCAGTGCCACGGCTATCGACTTCCTGGCCCAGAGATACAATTCATCTACATCTTCCAGAACGTCTACCGGTACTTCAAAATATTGCATACTTCGCGTCTTATCAGGATAAGGCCGAAAAGCACCCATACCGGCTTGTTCAAAATCCTGCCGGTTAGTGTCATCAACTTTCAGGTAGAACACATCGTCGGCTAGCAGTGAAAAAAATATACCATCGCTATAAAGACCGACACCACCAAACATCCGTTTAGCCACTATATAACCGACCGCAGACAGCTGTTCAATGACATATTCCTGGTATTCGGAGCTAACACTCATAGCCAGATTCCAGGAAATTAATCAGGCACTGTACCATCTGGCCGCTAGCCCCCGATCCATTAAATCACATGCCAGTGCATAGTCCCCGACCCATTCAAGCATTCCTTTTGAATTTTTCTCAGGTGGCGTCAAATCTACCAGGATATGCGGACAATCGCCCCTGGCTAGCTGTACCACTCGCTGATCTTTCTTTTTGAGCAGTTTTTTCTGCCCACTCATCACATCGCAGGTCAATTCGCGACAGTGCTGTTCAAGCTCTGAAGCACTGTAAACCAGGCTTATTTTCGGTAAGCCTTCCTGTTGCTGCCTATCCGCATTCTCCAATGCGTGCAGCAACCATGGCCGTACCGGCAACCCCAAGGCCGTAATCAATGATCCACAATTGTTGCCCTGAATGTTTTTTTCTGTCATAAATATTCCCTTTCTGATTACAGGGATCAATTATGTCACATGTCAAGGCCACACTGATTGCCGTTCTCTTATTCTCTATAGCCACTATCGCTAACACGTCGTTCATGCCTACGGCTATGGCGAAGAGTTCTGACGCCAATATCAGTCTCAGCCCATTGGGAAAAGAACAAAACGATAGTGAAACACGGTACGTTTTTGATGTCGTCATACACAAACCGGAACAAATGGACAAGCTACTGGGAAGAATAGAACAGCTATCCAGCACCATTACGCCAAATAAGGATGATCCCAGGCTGGCACTGGTATTACATGGGCCAGAAATTGCTTTTTTCACACGTAAAAACTACTCCCGGTATATGAATCTGGTCGATCGTGCCGCCGCGCTGGATAAAAAAGGGATAATTGATGTCAAAGTGTGCGACACCATGATACGGCAACTCAATATTGATGATTCAGAGCTGCCGGATTTCGTGGAACATGTCCCCTATGGCCCGGCTGAGGTAGAGCGCCTCATTAAGCAGGGATTTATCAAGATGTAATTAGTGCAGTGCCCTGTCATTGTTTGACACCAAACAAGATAAGAACACTACACCAGTAAGGACATAATATGAAAAAGCTGATTTTATATTTTCTCATCGCATTGCTGCCTCTTTCTGCGTCTGCCACCGCACCTGAGCTCAGCCTGAAAGACATGTCGGGCAAAGCGCACCAGCTCAGTGAATATATTGGGAACGGGCAATGGACAGTTGTCGTACTCTGGGCCGAAGACTGTGTCGTCTGTAATGCTGAAATCGCGGGGATCGATAGGTTTCATGAGAAGTACAAAGGCAAAAATGCCCGGATACTGGGGGTGTCAATAGATGGCTGGGACAAAATCGACCTGGCAAGGGATTTTGTCAAACGGCACGACCTTTCATTTCCGAATCTCATTGTTGAGCCGGACATGAAATACATCGAAAAATTCGGTGGCGGTGATTTTATCGGCACACCGACCTTCTACATCTATACACCCGAAGGAGAGATTGTTGCTTCGCAGGCTGGTGGGGTACCGATGAATATTATTGAGGATTTTATTTCTAACTATAAGAAATAATTTTATTTCTTGAATTTAAACGTGCTTCTCAGCAAGCCTGAACGGGACCTAAGATCAACACCAGAAACAAAAGTACATTGTAGGAGCGCCGCCTCGGCGCGATTGTTTTGGTAATAAATCGCGCCGAGGCGGCGCTCCTACAGGGTTTGATCTAGACCTCACCCCTTTTGGGTTGTCGAGCACTGGAAGGCTGAGCCGGAATAGCGTGGTGCCTTCAGATTACAATATTTGTAACCTATGTCTCTGGACTAATGCGTTGCCTATGTGTATAGCTCATACCCGGCTTTTCTTTGGTTCTGTTTCTTTTATCCGTATAAAAGAAATGAACTCGCCCATGAAGGGCGAAAAACACGGCTAAATACAATAAAACTAATAAAGAAATAAACCAACGCCGTGCGCCAGCACATCAAACAAACCCCACCCTACTGACCAAGCACCCCTATCAACCACTTACCAAGGTCAGAGATCTCGTCAGCCGAAACCGAATGCCCCATAGGGTAAGTTGTCCACTGTACATCGACCCTTCTTTCAAGTAGCAAATCACGGGTAAACAGACCAAGCTCTACCGGGACTATCGGATCCTGGCTACCATGACCCATAAAAACAGGTGTGCTACTGACGAATTCTGACGCAATCTCATCAATCGTGTTATGCAGTGGCAGATAACTGGATAGCGCGATTATCCCTGCCAGTTGCTGAGGATTCTGCAGCCCCTGATACAGAGCAATTGCCCCTCCCTGTGAAAATCCAGCAAGGACAATACGTGATGAGGGTATTCCAAGCCTGATCTGCTCTTCAATCAGGCCTGCGAGAGTCCTTGCTGACTCTTTTATCCCTTCCTCATCTTCCTTTTCATTGATAGAGATACTGCGGATGTCATACCAGCCACGCATTTCCATCCCACCATTGACCGTGATCGGTCTGATTGGCGCATTAGGGAAAACAAATCGTATCGGCAGGGAATCCGGCAAATCCAACATGGGGATGATGGACTCAAAATCGTATTTATCAGCACCCAGGCCATGCGCCCAGATGATACTGGCAACAGGCTCTTTACCTGTCTCTACTACCAGGGTATTACTCGTAGATTGCACCGGGATCAGACTTGATTGTTAGACGTCCAAAAAATCAAGTCTGCCCCCTTTCCAGATTCAGACTACCCAGTTCAGCAAGCTCTGAACGCTTGCCCGAAGGATCTGTATAGCGATCATTCAGACGCTCAGTCTGCTGATTAGCAGACTGGATAATTGACTCCAGTTTTCTCACTGTACGCTTACACCAGCCAATCGGATTCGGCTGAAAAATACTGCGGTTAAATTGTGTGCAGCTACGAAAAGAAAGACGCAAATTTGGGTCACCAGGCCCTTTCTGAGCTGGAATTCTTTTCTCTATGTTCCTGGCAACCTTTCTCCTCCACCAGAAATGAAGCAGCAGGTAAGCTGTAAAAATAGATGCCGCAGAAAGTATCGTCAACACAATGTTTGCTGATACCCAGTCAGAAGCACCCTTATAACCCATTCCAATACCTGAGAGAACCGCAGTTATACCCACTGCAAGCAGTATTGCAAACACCGCATCACCCCAAAGCACTCGGGTGCGCCAGCGCGTAATATATCCATTTAGTTCTGGAACAATTGATTCTTCGATATATTTGGCAAGCTTTTCTATGCCGCCAACAATACGGTATGAACGCTCAACTTCAACTTCTGCCATGCGGG
>QIKV01000113.1 GCA_003233115.1 Oceanospirillales bacterium | reverse complement strand
ATGTGTACCGCTTAATCGGCTGATGGTCAGCATGCCCCGCTTCTGCGGGGTTTGCTTTTATAACAAAAAAACTTAGGTGGGTATGAATACATGCGTAAAAATATGTGTTGAGACTGCTGATTCCTTCAGAGAGTTAGCGCACCCATACTTTAGCTCGCACAATAACATTTCTAACTTCTCTGGGGTTAATCCGCTAAATGATATTGGCATTATGACGACGTCTGCGATTTGCCTATCGTTAGCCCTAGAAATGTATATAGAATCCATTCTTACTGCTGTTGGAGACACCCCCCCTAAAACACACGACGTTTACAAACAATACTTAAGACTGCCAAATAACATAAGAAAAAGTGTAGAAATAAAATACCAAAATGCATTAAATCAATATCGAAATGATAACAACGATGGGGAAACGGCCATTATCGACAACTGCATTCGCTCAAATCTTGCAGCAGAGGATGTAGTAGAGAAAGAAAAAAGTAAGCACGAAGCTGAACTACAAGACCATTCGATGCGTGCAATACTTCAACGAGCAAGTGAATCTTTTACGACCTGGAGGTATTTTTTTGCGCTTAGAGAAACAGAGACTATTACATTTTTTACATACGAATATTGCTATTTAAATATTATATGTTCGATATTAAGAGATGAAATAGATTCGCTAAATGTTTTGTGATTTAAAATAACCATGAGCGACAGCGATCTCATTGCTACAAATAAGATCACTCTGAAAAGAGGAGAATCTACGGTTCTGAGTCTACGCCCTTATTACTATGAAGATTGGGTAATTAACGGGCTAACAGGGACTAGCGAACAACAAGGTAGATCATTTATATTTAAGTTGCCCTTCGATATATACATAGATCCAATTGTTAACACGGAATTTAAAACACTTGACCAGCAGACAGGGCATGAAATTATAATCTATCCCCCTTTTGCCAGTTCTCCTGGCTTCGGCGAAAAAAGCAAGAACATCAACGTTAATTATATCCCGTTCATACGAGGAAGGCTTCCACCTAGTCATGACAAAGCTGGTCTAGATGGTTTTTCGTTAAACAATATGGGTGGCATAGCTTGTGATTGTATAAGGTTAGATATCTACTTTAAGGATTCTGATAAGAAAGAACTGCCAACTTTTAAAGTTGCAAATGATGTTCTAAATAGGTTTCTGAAATTATTGCGATGGTATACAAATCAGTGGTGGGTTACTAAAGATAGAAGCCCCCTTGAGTCGCACTTAAAATATGAGTTTGAGATTAATAAGCAGGGAGAGCGTTTGTCTCCGTTTTTTAGTGACGCTGGGTCGTGTGGTTTGTTGAAAGTAGAGAAGCTTCTAAATGACAGGCTGTTAAACGGGGTGTGTTACTCGTTAAGCATAAATAGGCGTCCACCGTTCCACATAGAGTTATTCATGGATGCACTATTTTTCTTTTATACGAACAATATTCGTCACTGCATTATAGAAGCGGCTATTGCGTGTGAAGCGCTTATAAATGATTCGTTAAATAATGCATTAAGCAAGAGATTAATCAGCAAATCTAAAAAGAAACGTATAGTAAATGACTCGAGGAACTTAATAAAGAATTATGAGGATGCTTGTAATTCTTTTGGTCATAGTTTTAACAACGAAGACAATAAAAAATACTTCGTAAATATACAGCAACTTTGGACTGCGCGAGGATGCATAGCCCATGGAAAAAAACCTATCATAAAAGAACTGAGCCCTGGAATAACACGGGATGTAGAAAAAGAAGATATTCTCAGAATGATAGATGCTTTATCAGTATTCATTGCCTGGCATAATAAAACTTTCGATTTATAATAAAAAAATGCGGCCAGCTATCGGCGATTCGGACGCCTCTTTCGGTTATTAACGATTGATGGTCTATGCGGCAAGTTCGAGCCAGACCGCAGGCAACACAGCAACCACTATCAACCAACCCTCCATGGCCTATGCCTTGATCAACTGACGAATCTTGCTGATACCGAACATGACAGCAACCACACCGATGAAAGCAACTGCAGCGGCCTCTACGTCAGCAGCAGCACGAGCAACAGCAGTCACAGCAGCATTGGTATCGAGAGCGGTCGAACCAGAAGCCAGCAGAAATGACAGCTAGGCGGCGCGAATTCAAAATGACGGAAATCTTGAATTAATCAGAGGTTCCTTAGGTTTAACCGTGCGGCCGCTTCCATGATTTGTCCCGCACACAGGCCGGCATCATTGCAGGGGATCTGTGTGTTGATATGGACGTTAAAACCTTGTTGTTGTAACAGCTGAATAACATGTTCCGTCAGGTGTTTATTCTGAAAGACGCCGCCGGTCAGGCCCACAAAAAACTCACCATGCTGTTCACGCAGCCGGCACGCCTGCTCGACCAGTGTGGCCGCCATGATACTGTGAAATCGCGTAGCGCGCCGTGCGACACTGAGGCTGGTGTCTTGCAGCATAGCTAACAAATCCGTCCAGTCTGCTTCCAGTACACCCGCCTCATTGCACTCAAGCGGCAGGGCTTTATCATCCACGCACTCCGTCACCTGTGCTTCCAGCCACATTGGACCCTGCCCTTCAAAACTGTATTGCTTAAGCAAGCCGGTCAAGGCAGCGGCGGCATCGAACAACCGGCCGACTGCGGTTGTGGCCGGGCAGTTGAGGTGTTGATCCCAGGCTTGTTTCAACAATTCATGGCCGGGCACTGCGAAGTCGTTCATGCCAGTTTGCCAGCACAACGCCGCCGCGCTGCGCCAGGCTTGTCGGGCGGCCTTGTCACCCCCCGGCAGGTAAAAAGGTTTGAAGCTGGCTACCCGTTGCCAGTTTCCCGAACTGCCCAGCAGGGCTTCCCCACCCCAAAGCGTGCCATCCTCGCCGTAACCGGATCCGTCCCAGGTAAAAACCAGCCAGGGCCGTTCCGTGGTGTGTTCCGGCTGATCGTATTCCAGCGGCAGGGTGGCCGCATGAGCATGATGATGAAAAACCGGCATCAATCGTTGACCACCCTGTGCAGCCATCTGCCTTGCCTGGCGATGTGAACGGTAGTCGGGATGGGCATCACAGACGATGATACCGACCTCGACTTCATAAAGGTTTTGCAGTTGGTGAATCGTCTGTGTGAATTGATCGAGACTTTTCGGCGAATCCAGATCGCCGATATGCGGTGAGATCACCAGCCGGTTATCCCATGCCAGCGCCACGGTGTTTTTCATCTGTCCGCCGACGGCCAGCATGGGGGCGGGAACGGACACGGGTAAGGTCAGTTCAAGGGGTGTCATACCGCGCCCCGGTCGCAAGGGTCGCGCCCGGTGATGGATCACCCGGTAAACACTGTCATCGGCCGGATGTGCGATAGGACGGTCGTGATGCAAAAAGGCATCGGCCACTTGTGCGAGGCGTTGCTCGACTTCCTGGTTGTCCGTCATCACCGGCTCACCACTAAGATTGGCCGAGGTAGCAACCAGCGGCGCGTTGAATTCCTGTAGTAGAAGATAATGCAGGGGACTGTAGGGCAGGAAGACGCCCAGTTCGTTGATACCTGGAGCAATGTGCGCTGACAAGACCCCGCTCTGCCCTGTAGATGATTCAGCTTTTGTTAACAAAACGATCGGCCGTTGTGGAGAACGTAACAGGGCGGCGGCGCTTTCATCAATATCCGCATGTTCTCGAATTGCACCCAGTTCATCATCGCCCTGTACAGGAAACATCACGGCAAGAGGCTTGTCGGGCCGCTGTTTGCGTTGACGCAGTGTCTGAACGGCCCGATCACTACGGGCATCGCACATAAGGTGGTAGCCCCCCACGCCCTTGACCGCGACAATCCCGCCGCACCTTAATACGCCCAGCGTTTTTTCCAGTGCGGCTTCATTGCCCTGTGTCGTCTGCCCGTTTTCCACATGATGCAGTTGCGGCCCACAGTCGGGACAGGCAATGGGCTGGGCATGAAAACGGCGGTCTTCGGGATCACTGTATTCCTTCTGACAGGCGGGACAAAGCTCAAAACCGGCCATGCTTGTGTTTGTTCGATCATAGGGCAAGGCGTGGATCAGCGTGTAACGTGGACCGCACTGGGTGCAATTAATGAAGGGATACCGGTAGCGTCGATCCAGCGGATTATTCATTTCTTCAAGACAGTCGGGGCAGGTGAAATAGTCGACCGGTGTGTGAATATCCGCCACTGTGGTCGCATCACTGGACCGGATCGCAAAGCCTTCGACCTCCTCGCCGACGGCCTGCGACTGGTTGAGCAAAACCGGTCTGGCGATTGCCGGCGCCTGTTGCAGCAACCGATGCGTGAATTGCTCGATGGCCTGCGTTTCACCTTCGGCGTGGATCAGTACCTCTCCCCGGCAGTTCTGCACCCAGCCCTGAATTCCGGTTTTTTTAGCCGTTCGATAAACAAAGGGGCGAAACCCCACACCCTGCACCTGTCCACCGAACAGCAGACGACAGGCGGACTGGATTTTTTTAGCGGCTTTCGTCATTGCGAGCGCAGCACGGCAATCTCTCACCGCCTGGCACCAGCCCGAAGAGATTGCCGCGCTGCGCTCGCAATGACGGTATACACGCAATGACGGGGCAAGTTCTTCAAGCGTGTAGCGCGGCAACGGCCGCCTCGCGTATGCCACTGGCCCACCAGATCCGGCAGGCGCCTTCATCTGAAACCATGCAGGGGCCAACCGGCTGGCGCGGGGTGCATGCCCTGCCGTAGAGACGACAATGATCGGGATAAACCTTGCCAAGTACCACCCGTGCGCAGTCGCAGCCGGCAGGCATCTCTCCCTGACGTCGGCGTGAGACATCCTGATAACTGGCGAACTGCTTTCGTGCATCGTGGGCTTGAAATTCCACCTTGAGGGCATAACCCGATGCAGCAATACGACCGATACCCCGCCACGGACTGTCGACAATGTCCAGCGTATTATCAAGACAGGCCCGCGCTGTCGGGTTGCCATCAGGCCGAACGACCTTCGGATAGCAGTTATCCAGAAAAAGCCGGTTTTGCTGTTTCTGCCGCAGCACCGAATAAAATGCGGCCAGCAGACTTTGTGCATCAAAACCCGCAACGGCCGTTGGCAGCTGGTGCTCATCGACCACGAATCGCCATTGATCCGGGCCCATGGTGGCTGCCACATGACCGGGCGCGATCAGGGCATCAAAACCCTCGCCATCGGATGGTGAAACCGATTCAAGCAACATGGCGACAGCCGGCCAGGTCAGCCGACCGGACAACAACAGGAACAGGTTATCGGGCAGGCCTTCTTTCACCATGGCAGCCACCGGCGCCATAGTGGTTTCAAAACCGGCGGCAAAAAACACCACGGCCCTGTCCGGGTTCTTTTTTGCAACGCTTACGGCTTCAAGGGGTGAGGCAATGGCGCGGATGTCGGCGCCCTGGCTGCGAGCCTGTTCCAGTGTACGGGGTTCTTTTTTGCCAACGTTGACCGGAACACGCAACATGTCGCCAAACGCCAGCAGGACAAGTTCCTCCTGCAAGGCCAGTTGCATGGCCTGGTAGATGTCTTCCTCGGGACAAACACAGACCGGGCAACCGGGTCCAGGGATGAGTTCAATGTTGTCCGGTAGCAGGCTTCGGATACCGGCCATGCTGATGGCGCGTTCATGCCCGCCACAGACATTCATGATGCGGAACTTGTCCGGCAGCTTCAGCCGGTGAATAGCCTCCAGCCATTGTTTCGCACTGAGTGACATGCTTACGGGTTAGCCACAGCCGGTTCACCCGTGGCTTTCTGCGGCCCTTGCCGGCACGCCGTCAGTTCCTGTTGCAACCAGTCAAGCCAGCCCTGCAACCCCTCTCCCGTCTTTGCTGACAGCTCAATGACCGGCGCCGGATTGGCCAGGTTGCGCAGGTGTTGGCGGGCCTGTGCGGGGTCGAAATCATCCAGTACTGCCAGCAGATCCCTCTTGCTCAGCAGCATGAGATCCGAGGCGCGAAACATGACAGGATACTTTGCCGGCTTGTCATCACCTTCGGTGACAGAGAGCAGGGTTACATTGCGATGTTGGCCAAGATCAAAACTTGCAGGACAAACCAGGTTACCGACATTTTCGATAAACACGATATCCAGTGGCGCCAGCTCAAGGCTGTGCAGGGCGTCGTGCAGCATGTGCGCATCCAGGTGGCAGGCCGTGCCGGTGGTAATCTGGATGGCGGTAACACCTTTGGCACGGATTCGCGCAGCATCGTTTTCGGTTTCCAGATCGCCTTCCACCACAGCAATATTGTATTGATCTTTCAGGGCCTCGATAGTGGCTTCCAGTAAGGCGGTCTTTCCCGAACCCGGTGAAGACATCAGGTTGATAGCCAATACCTGATGCTTATCAAAGTGCTCACGGTTATGCATGGCCTGGTGGTCGTTTTCACTCAGCAAGCCCTTCAGAATGTTGATGGCCATCTTGCCATCATCGGTTTTCGACAACTTGCCACCGGGTTTTACCAGATGTGCATTGCCATGGGTCAGGTTGCAGCCACAGGTATCACACATACGCCTGTCCTCGTTCGGATTCAATCTCTATGCTGTCCAGTAACAATTCATTGCCACTGACAAGCTGCGTATGCCAGTCGCCGCAGGCCGAACAGATCAGCTTGTTTGCCTCAACCTCTGATTCCGTCCCACAGCTTTCGCATCGCACACAGACAGGCAATGTTTTGATCGACAGTTGCGCTCCCTCGGCAACGGTTCCGGCGCTGGCGACGGGAAAGACCTGTTTCAGCAAATCAGGCACCACGCCGGACAGTACACCTATCCTGATCTTGACCCGACTGACATGCCGGGCATCATGTTGCCGGGCGATCTCGCTCACCTGACGCAACATGCTCTGGCAGACAGACAGTTCATGCATGTTCTTTATCCTGCGGATCAGTCAAGTCCGAATCTGCTGCAAGGGCCGACATCTGATCAAACATTTCCCACGCCAGGATGGCCTCTTCCTGCCGGATTTTCTGTATGGCGTAGCCCACATGCACCATGACATAGTCGCCGGCCTGTAGCGATTCGTCTTTTAACATAAACAGGCTGACCTGCCGCTCAATACCCTTGCTGTGACAGCGGGCCATCGTGTCATTGATTTCGACAATCTGCATGGGAAGTGCAAGGCACATATATTATTCAGGCTCATTCTTCGTTAATGAGGAATAAATACTACAACGATTCGACCTTGTTCAGTCAATCTGTTTCACAGTCGGGTTGATCGAATACCCGGTCACTTCAACTCTGGCAACAAGACTGCCGTCAACCGGTGTGGAATTGATCTGGCTCAGGGACACTTGAGAGGCTACCCGGTAGTGTGCAAAACATGACTGGCTTGTCTATCCTGTAACGGTAGGTGATTGTATTTCATCCTCATCTGATACAAGGTAACCGTACATGATCGAAATCCGTGTACATGGGCGTGGCGGACAGGGGAACGTGGTGGCGGCGTACTTGCTGGCAACCGCAGCTTTCGAGGCCGGCCGTTATGGGCAGGCTTTCCCCAACTTTGGCGCGGAACGGCGCGGTGCACCGGTTACCGCGTTCGTGCGTATTGCCGATAAACCGATTCGACGACGCTGTCAGGTCAGGGAGCCAGCATTCCTGATTATCCAGGACGAGGCACTTCTGCATGTCGCCGGTGTGCTCGATGGCCTGCCCACGGGAGGTGGAATTCTGGTTAACTCTAACCGAGCGCCTGACGAACCGGGCATGGCGACCGGACACGAGTTGATCACCCTGCCAGCCTCTGCGCTGGCGAGCGAAACACTGGGGCGGCCGGTACCCAACACCGCGCTGCTGGCCGCCTTCCTGGCGCTCACCGGCCTGTTACCGCAGCAGGCACTGGTCAAGGCCCTGGCGGAGCGCTTCAGGGGGGATATGCTGGAGCGCAATACCAGGCTGGTCGAACAGGCTGCCGACATGGTGCCAGCCGGACGCTGGCAGGGAGGAAATCATGCAGCACGCACTTGAGGGTTCGCAGGCTATCGCCCGGGCCGTCAGCCTGTGCCGGCCACAGGTGGTGTCCGCCTACCCGATCACCCCCCAGACGCATATCGTGGAAAGCCTGTCGAAGCTGGTGGCGGACGGTGTGCTGGACTGCGAACTGGTAAGCGTCGAAAGCGAGTTTTCCGCAGCCTCCGTGGCGCTGGGCGCCGTGGCTGCGGGCTCCCGCGCCTACACAGCATCTTCTTCGCAGGGCATTCTGCTGATGAGCGAAGTATTGTTCAATATTGCCGGGCTGCGTGTGCCGCTGGTGCTGACCTGTGCCAACCGCGCCGTGTCGGCGCCACTATCGATCTGGAACGACCAGCAGGATTCCATGGCCGTACGCGATGCCGGCTGGATACAACTCTATTGCGCTGATAACCAGGAAGCCGTGGATACCACCATCCAGGCATTCCGCATCGCCGAGCAGTGTGAACTGCCGGTAATGGTATGCGTCGATGGTTTCACCCTGACGCATACACTGGAAGTACTGGATATGCCGGACCAGCAGCAGGTCGATGAGTTTCTACCGGCGTTCAGTTTTGCGCGTCGCCTGGACCCGGCCAATCCGATCAGTGTCGGCACCCTGGTATCACCGGAGTTCTTTACCGAGACGCGTCATGACCATCACCAGGCGCTGCTGGACTCCACAGATGCCATCATCCAGGCACAACATGACTGGCTGGAGATCAGCGGGCACGATACCGGTGGCCTGCTGCGTTGCGAAGGGCCGGAGCATGCCACTACCGGGATTCTCACGCTGGGTTCCATTGCCGGTACGCTGCAGGAAGCCATAGAAGAACATGGCGGCGACACGCCGGCGCGCCTGATCACACTGCGCGCGTTCCGTCCCTTCCCGGAACAGGTGCTCCGGGACAGCTGCCGTGGACTTGAGCGCCTGATCGTACTGGAACGCGCCCTGTCACCGGGCGCTGGCGGCATTGTCGGTACCGAGGTACGCGCTGCGCTGGGCATGATGGAAAAACCGCCACAGGTATTCAACTTTGCGGTGGGCCTGGGTGGCCGTGACGTACCGTTGGAAATCTACACACACTTGCTCGAGGCAGTCAGTCAGGGCCGGGGGGCCGGTTTTGATATTCTCGACCTCGATACCGGCAAACTGCCTGCGGAGGCCTCATGACACGTGAAGTAACCGTTCCACTTACCGACCTGCGGCGTTCGCAACCGCGTTTCAGTGGTTTCGAAGCCGGTCACCGCGCCTGTCTCGGTTGCGGTGAAGCGCTGGCGGCACGGCTGGTCACTGAATCCGCCGGGCCGGATGTGATATACGCAAACGCCACCGGTTGCCTGGAGGTGTTTACCACCGCCTGGCCGGAATCGGCATGGCGAGTGCCCTGGATGCATTCGCTGTTTGCCAACGCGGCAGCCATCGGCGCCGGTATGGAAGCGGCGCTGAAAGCGCAGGGCAAGTCGACCCGGGTGATTGCCATGGGTGGTGACGGT
This sequence comes from Oceanospirillales bacterium, assembly GCA_003233115.1. Lineage (GTDB taxonomy): Bacteria > Pseudomonadota > Gammaproteobacteria > Xanthomonadales > SZUA-36 > SZUA-36. The sequence goes on along the minus strand of QIKV01000113.1, from coordinate 3,067 downwards.
GGCACGTTCGACATCGGTTTTCAGGCGCTGTCGGGCATGCTGGAGCGGGGGCATAACGTGCTGTACGTGTGTTACGACAACGAGGCCTACATGAACACCGGCATCCAGCGTTCCAGTTCAACACCGCACGCCGCCGCCACTACCACCTCGCCGGCAGGTCGGGAAAGCATGGGCAAGCGGCACATGAAAAAGGACATCGTGTCGATTGTTGCCGCGCACCATATACCCTACGCCGCCACAGCGTCCGTAGCCTACCCGGCGGACATTCATAAAAAGGTACGCCGCGCGCTGGCTATCGATGGGCCGACTTTCCTGCATATCCACACGCCCTGCCCGCTGGGCTGGGGACATGATGGTGCATTGACCATCGAGATTGCACGCCTTGCCGTGCAGACCGGGCTGTTCCCGCTGATTGAGCTGGAACGTGGTGGGGTGGCCAGTGTCATGCCGATTCGTAAACAACGCCCGGTCACGGACTACCTGAGCCTGCAAACACGCTTCCGCCACCTGTTTGCAGATAGTGCGAAAGCAAAGGAAGAGCTGGAACACCTGCAGGCGCTGGCAGATCACAACATCGAACGGTATGGCCTGCGCGGAGATCAGCAGGTGGATGCACTGGATACCGAGGGTGCAGATACAGTACAGCGTGGTGGCATGCAATGGGCGTAAAAGTCACCCGTGGAAGTTTTGCCCGACCCGGTACCTCGCTGCAGTTCGATACCGGCTCGTGGCGGGTGCAACGTCCGCAACATCGGCATGCGACTGCACCCTGTCATGCTGCCTGCCCGGCTGGCGAAGATGCACAGGCATATCTTGCACTGGTTGAACAGGAGCGCTTCCGCGAGGCGTGGGAGACGATTGTTGCGGCCAATCCCATGCCAGCCATTACCGGCCGGGTGTGCCATCACCCCTGCGAAACCGCCTGTAACCGGGGGGGCTACGATGAAACCATTGCCATCCACCACGTGGAACGTTACCTCGGTGACATGGCACTGGCAGAAGACTGGGCATACCCCCCCGTTCAGGTATCCGGAAACGCACCCGAGGTGGCTGTGGTCGGTGCCGGACCGGCCGGCTGTTCGTCCGCCTGGCATCTGGTTCGGCGTGGTTACCGGGTGCAACTGTTCGAGGCATTGTCGGAGGCTGGCGGTCTGCTGCGCAGTGCGATTCCGCCTTACCGGCTGCCCGCTGAGGTCGTGGAAAAGGAGTTGGGCCGGTTACTGGAACAGGGCATCCGCTTCATGCCGGGGCAGCGGCTCGGGCGTGACTTTTCCCTGGATGAGTTACAGGCCAGCTTCAGCGCAGTGTTCCTCGGTATCGGTACACAACGCGGCCGCGAGTGGAGCATCGACGGCGCGACGCCGCGCGACCTGCACATCGGCCTGTCGCTGCTGAAAGAGTGGATGGATGTCGGCGCCATCCCCACCTGGTCCAGTGTCGCTATTGTCGGTGCCGGCAACACGGCCATCGATCTTGCACGGGTACTGAAACTGTCCGGTGTACCGGAAGTGCATATCATCTCGCACAAGGCGATTCCGGGCCCCGGCGTGCCGCCGGAAGATGCCATGCCCGCCATCCGCCGCGAGATCGAACAGGGACTGGAAGAAGGTGTCATCATCCACGAGCACCGTGGCGTGCAACGGCTGATCCTGCGTGGCGAACAGGTCATCGGGCTGGAACTGGTACACATGAAAAAACTGCCCGACGCCAGTGGCCGTCTGCAACGGGTGGCATTCGAAGGCACTGAATCCATGTTGCACGTGGAGCAGGTGATCCCCGCTATCGGACAGATCGTGGAGCCGGAGGGCATCAGGGCGCTGCTCGGCCAACGCTCCTATTTCCGTGTCGATGACCGGGGATGTTTTCCCGATCAGCCGGCACTGTTCAGCGGCGGGGACGCACGCGGGGACCGCGGGACGGTCAGTGAAGCTATCGGTGACGGACGACGGGTTGCCCTGGCGATCGATCATCTGCTCAGACAAGAAGCCGGTGACCCGCCAGAGAATGGTACTGATCCGATTCCCCTTGAACAACTCAATCTGAACTACTTCGAACCGACGGAAAGACCCGAAATGCAGTTGCTCGATGCGGACAAGCGTAGCGGGTTCGCCGAGATCGAAAGTGGTCTGACCACGAAGCAGGCCACGGGCGAAGGGGTACGCTGCTTCTCTTGCGGCAACTGCCTTGCCTGCGACAACTGCTGGACACTGTGCCCCGATGTCGCAGTGCTGAAAACCCGGGAGATCGCGGCCGACGGCTCCCACTATATGTTCGACTACGATTACTGCAAGGGCTGCGGGCTGTGCGCCCGCGAATGCCCCAGCGGCTATATCGTTATGCAGGATGAAACGTAACTACCCTGCCTGACGCGCACTTAACTTGTGCACCAAAGGCATCACATATTATAACTTCCACCTAAGTCTACTATTCCAGTATCCAGATAGAGACCGGGTGACAGGCCGAATACTGACAGGCTATCGCTAAACAGCAGTGGCATCCTTACCGTTGCGTTCCGATACAAACCGGAAAGCGCAACAGCCCCCAGCCATAAACCGCATCTTTTCCAGGTTGCCCCAGGTCACGTGCCCGCCGGAATAGCTGTGTAGCCAGGGCAGGCCCACCGCCAAGCTGCGCCAGTGCGGCCGCGACCAGAGGTGCCGCCATCGATGTGCCCGACTCATATCGCCCTCCTGCCTTACCGGATGCCACCCATACATCAACACCCGGCGCCGCCAGATCAATATAGTCGCCACGGCTGGCGTCCCGGGCAATAATGCCGTCACTATCCACCGATGTTACCGCCACTACGCCAGTCTGTGCGGCTGGATACGTTGGTGATGCTTCCGCCCCGCCATTGCCCGCGGCGGCGACCACGCCGACGCCCAGCGCCAGAGTACGTTGCAGCGCAACGTCGAGTAGTGCATTACGCGGTCCACCCAGGCTCAGGCTGATCACCTGCACCGGCTGGTCGAGTAACCAGCCCAGCCCGGACAACAGATCTTCCGCCGTGCTGTACACGTCATCGTCATCGCCCTGCTGCATCACTACACCGACATAGAGGTTTGCC
>QIKV01000059.1 GCA_003233115.1 Oceanospirillales bacterium | reverse complement strand
CTGTCGGCCCGTAACAAAGGCAAGTCGCAAGTCTGGAGGCTGTTCCGCCAGGGGGGGGAGGCCGTTCAATTGACGGACACCGCACAAGCAGTCGATACCTTTGAATGGTCTCCGGTCGCCAACAGAATGTTGCTGGTGCTGCAGGACCCAACCCCGCAGGAAATCGAAGCAAAGGAAAAGGGGGAAGCGTATAAAGCAAAGACCGCCCCTCCATGGGTGATCAACCGTCAGCAGTTCAAGGAAGACTATGTGGGTTATCTGGACCGGCGCCGTACGCACATTTATGTTCTGGATATGGCCTCGAGTGGTCCGTCAGGCAAGCCATCCGGCAAGTCAACGGGTGGCTCACGGGGTAAGTTAACCCAGGTCACCTCTGGCGACTACGACGATGCGGAACCAAGCTGGTCACCTGACGGTAAGCACATTGCCTTCACCAGCAACCGCACGGAACATCCGGATGACAACTACAACACGGACATCTGGGTAGTCAATGCGAACGGCGGCGGTAAGTTGGTCCAGGTCACCGGCAATCCTGGCGCCGATGCCAGTCCCGCCTGGAGCCCGGATGGTAAATTCATCACACATACTTCCATAACCGACGTCAAAGCCATACTCTATGGCACCGCACAACTGGCCGTGTCTTCCGCCACCGGCGGCAACACGCGGGTGTTGACGGCAGCACTGGACCGGATGATTTTCTCCCCCCGGTTTTCTCCGGATGGCCGGTCACTGTGGTTTCTGCTGGAAGACAGCGGTGAACAAAACCTGGCCAGCATCCCACTTGCCGGCGGCGACGTGAAGCGGGTCGTGCGTGACCAAAACGTGGTCATTGCATTTGCCTTGGGATCGGATGGCACAGTTGTGGCCACGATAAGCAAGCCGTGGCTGCCCGACGAGCTGTTTTCACTGCGTGACAGGAAACTTGAGCAACTCACGTTTACCAACCGGGAGATATTGGCCGGGATCACCCTGGGTGAAGTCGAGGAAGTTCAGTTTTCCAGCAAAGATGGTACCGCCATTGAAGGTTTTGTTATCAAGCCCGTGGGATTCAGGCCAGGCCGCCGCTACCCCACCATCCTCGATATCCATGGCGGGCCACAAATGCAGTACGACTACAGATTCCAATTTGAGGCACAGCTCTACGCTGCCAACGGTTACCTGGTGGTGCATCCCAACCCACGCGGTTCAACCGGCTTCGGTCAGGATTTCAGCCTCGCCATCTGGCGGGACTGGGGTGGGCCGGACTACGAGGACGTGATGGCTGCGGTCGATGACGTGATTGAGCGCGGTTGGGCTGATCCCGATCGCCTGGGTGTGACCGGTTGGTCATACGGTGGCATGCTCACCAACCACATCATCACCCGCACAGACCGCTTCAAGGCCGCTGTCACTGGTGCCGGTGCAACCCTGTACGTGGCCAATTACGGACACGACATGTATCAACGCTGGTGGGAGAAGGAACTGGGCCTGCCGTGGGAGCCTGAGGCGCGTGCACGCTACGAGAAAATATCACCTTTCAACAAGCTCGACCGGGTGGTTACACCCACGCTGATCCTGGGTGGTGAGAAGGACTGGAATGTGCCGATTCTCAATTCGGAGCAGCTTTATCTCGCTTTGTTCAAACTGGGCGTGGAGACCGAGCTTGTTGTGTACCCCGGTGAGTATCATGGTATCGACACGCCGAGCCACACTAAAGACCTGTACCAGCGGTATCTCGACTGGTTCAGCGGGCGGCTTTAACCGTGCTTCCGGGGCTTCACGACCGTGTGCACTGTTGAGCCTGGCTAATTGAGAACGCCCCTTAAAATCCGGTCATAGATCATAAACGCGGCCCCAACCTTCTCCAGGTTAGCGCTACAGGCGATTATGGCAAATATCAGAAATTAAAACGAATTCCCAGAGCGGGTCCGTGCTCCACGACATCAAACTTGAACCGGTCAACACCATTGCCGGACGCATAGTCGAAATTCATGTAGCGGTAGCCCACTGTCAAATAACTGTGTTCGGTCATGCGATAGTTGAAACTGCCTGCCACCTGCCAGACCAGATCGGCTTTTACACCCAGGCCACCGATCTGGCCGAAGCCGTCAAAACTCCATCGGTCACTGATGGGCCTCGCATAACGAAGGCCGGCCATCGGGGTAGCCCAGTTATCACCGGTTTTCAAGTAGCTGAGCAGGGGCGGGCCGTCCGGTGGCAATTTTAGCGAAACATCGATGTACATAACCCCGGCCATAAGCTGAAGCGAATTTGTCAGGCGATATTGTCCATACAAGCCGGTAATCAACTCGGAAAAGCCAATTTTTCCCGGCATCAGGCCGCCGGGCAGTTGGAAAGCCTTATTCAGATCCATATAGATGAGGTCCAGTAACATACCCCAGTTACCCTTCTCCGAAGACCAGGCTCCGAGAAACCCGCTATGGAGAGACTTGAAAACTGTCTCCGGGTCAATCACAACATCCGCGTCAATAGGTCCCACACCGACCTTGCCACCGATGGTCGGCGCCAACAGATACAAGACAAAAGAATGCTTCCACTCGGAGGAGACATCTTGATCGGCGACTTGTGCCCAACTGCGGCTTGAACATGCCATCAGCGCTATCATGACTACGAATATGTGAACCTTGCTGTTAATCACCGTTTCCTTGTTCCGGTCCGTGCAGGCAGGCAGTAAAGCAATCCAGGGGGGCTTTCTTGTGCCCGAGTTCATGACCGGTGTTTATGCCAAATCCGTTGATCAGTCCAACCATCAGGCTCAATGCGATCATCCCGGGCCACCCCGGTTCCTGGGTGGCTACAAACCAGGCGCCTGCGATGAGGGTGAAAAAATGCAAGGGTACCGTGAGGTGGTTGAGTGCCCGGTAGTAGCGATCCTGCTCCAGCCACAGATGGCGTTTGCCATCGACGTAGCTGACGTGTCCCAGTTCGGGGTCGTTGAAGGTATATTCTTTCATCGGTCTTGCGGTCTCGCTGTTGTTTCCTGACATGACATCTTCCTTGGATAGTCGGGCAAAGAACAGCGCAAATAATGTCAATAGATGGTCATAAAGTGACATAATGCGGATTAATGAACATGGATAACCAAAGTCAGCACTGGCGAATACCGGCAGCCTATCTGAAGCTCTTTCTGCAGCATGTTGTGGCTGAAAACCTGCCGCTGGAAGATGTGCTGGCAGGCACTACATTGCATCTTGACGAGTTGCTGCAGAGTGACCAGACGGTCAGCCTGGGAGAAATGCAGCAGGTCGTGGCCAATGTTTCCAGGATGATGGCGCCCGGGTGGCACCTGGCACTGGCCCGGCGCCTGACCGTTTCTTCGCACGGTCCCCTGGGCTTTGCTGTGGTTACCGCCCCGAACCTGCGTGCTTCGGTGGACGCATTGTTGAGGTTTTTTGGGATACGCGGGCCCTTTCTGTGGCTGGCCGGTGCTGTTGAAGGGGATGAATTCGTAATACGTCTCCACGAGACTTCTGACATGGGTAAGGAGCGCCTGCCCCTGGTTGAACTGGCCATCCTCTCCCTGCAGAGCCTGATCGAGCGCCCACTGGGCCGTGAGATCCATGGTGCCCGGATCGCTTTCGCCTACGCTTCTCCTGTCTACCGGGCCCGCATGGCGGAAGTTTTTCATGCTCAGCTGGACTTTAACGCCAACCGGCACAAGCTGAGCTTTCCTGCCGCCTGGCTGGACGAGCCCTGCGTGATGTTCGACCACGCAATGCACGGCTACCTGCTGGCGCTGTGTGAAGAGGAACTGCATGCAGCAGCAGGCTTACTGCCTGCCGAAATTGCCGTCCGGCATGCACTGCTGACAAGGCCGGGCAGGCTTCCCAACCTCGCAGACATCGCAGCAACCCAGCACGTTTCGCCACGAACGCTGATCCGACGGCTGAAACGGGACGGCACATCCTACCAGGCTATCCTGGAACAGGTACGGAAAACCCTCTCGGCAGACTACTTATTGCATTCCGATATGAGTGCAGCCAGTATTGCTTACCGGCTTGGTTACCAGGATCCGTCCAATTTCGGACGGGCATTTCGAAACTGGTTCGGCGTGTCACCGGGGTGCTACCGTACAAAGCGGCGAAACCGGTTATCCGGATCGGCGCCGTAGGTACATTTATGTTTTGGATATCGCCTCGAGTGGTCCGTCAAGCAAGCCATCCGGCAAGTCAACGGGTGGCTCACAGGGTAAGTTAACCCAGGTCACCGGTCATCCCGGGGCTTAGAATCCGGTCATCTTCCCCTGCCGCGGCCGCAACAGCTTAAAGCGCTCAAAACCCAGCGATTGCAGGTAGTCCAGATCGAAATCGAACATGCCGATAATATTGCGATCCTTCAACTTCTGGGAGCATCGGAACAGACTGTAATCGCCGGTTTTATTGGCCTGCGAGATACTCGGGTAGCAGATTTTGGATGGACAGGTCAGCGCACAGCCGGCATTGGCGAACAGGGTAATGTCTTTCTTCCTGTCAATGGATTTCAGAAGGTCTTCATCGTTGTTGCTGGCCATCGGCAGGATGACAGTGTCATAGATCATAAACGCGGCCTCAACCTTCTCCAGGCTGTTGATATTCTTGATAACGCTGGCTTCGAGCCGGTAATCAGGAAAATCCTGGCGAAGCCATCCGGCCAGATCATCATTGGTGATGATCAGGGAGTTACCGGGCCGGTGATATTTTTCCAGGAAAGGCCTGGTTTTTTCATACTCCTGCGCCGAAGCATGATGATTGGTCAGCGGCAGCCGTAAGTTAATATTCATGGTATACAAGGAGCGTATATCGTAACGGCTGAGTTCGGTGCTGGCGAAGAACCGGCCCCCATAGAGCGTGCAGGCTTCGGTAAATCCAAAGAAACTGTCGATTTGTTCCAGCGGAATATCGCGGTAGTTCTTTTTGATGAACTGCTGGATGGGCTGTGCAGCCTGCTTGCCTCTGGCTGAGACGGTGAATTGCATCGGGCTTCCTGTCAGATCTGATAAACCTTGCTATTGATAAGTTCCAATATACTCCTAAAGTGTACCCTTAGGAGGCAGGCTGAAACATGGGCCCCGGTAAGAAATCTGTTTACAATAGTAATGAGAATCATTATCATTGGGACAACGTTGTTATTTATGAATGGAAATTACCGTGTACCGCTACCTGTTCTCGCTGTTCCTGCTCCTCATTTCCGGGGTTACGCAAGCCGGTGATCTGCAACAGCTACTGCAACTGATTGATTACGTTGGCGCAGATTACCCTAAAGCCATTTCCGACAGCAAGGTCATCAACCCAGGCGAATATGAGGAAATGCTCGACTTCTCCGCCGGTATCCGGCAACTGGTGACCGCCCTGCCCGATGGCGACCCCCGCACAAACTTACAACGCCAGGCCGGTATCCTTTCCGATCGAATCACCGGCAAGGTAGCACCTGCAGAAATCCGCAGCCTGACCGCTGCCATGCGCCGGTCTGTGATCTCAGGTTTCAACGTAACCACAATACCGTTTCAGCCGCCTGACCTGCAGCGCGGCGCAGCACTGTATGCGGAGCAGTGCGCCAGTTGCCACGGTCGCAGCGGTAACGGGGCGGGACCGCTCGCGGCCGGCATGGACCCGTCACCGGTTAATTTCCGGGATCACGACCGTTATTCGCAACGCACGCTGTACGGCCTGTTTAACACCATTACGCAGGGCATCGCAGGCACCGGTATGCGGTCTTACGATGAATTGCGTGACGAGGACCGCTGGGCACTGGCGTTTTATGTCGGTCAACTGGCCGTCGGACCGCCTGCTCAAGCAGGGGACCCCGGCGCACTGACCGGCAATCCTGCACTGCAGCCACTGCTGGACTTGCAAACCCTGACAACCACTACGCCGGCTGAGGCCGCAGGTGATTATGGTGATGCCGGCGGCCAGTTAATGGCCTACTTGCGTGCACATCCAGCGATCGTGTTCAGTCAGCGCTCGCCACTGGAGTTTTCACAGCGACGCCTCAATGACGTGCTGACGGCCTACCGCAACGGTGATCGCCAACGCGCCTATGAACTGGCCGTAGAAGCTTATCTGGAAGGTTTCGAGCTGGCCGAGCAGGGACTGGATGCCATCGACCCGGACTTGCGTATGGCGATCGAACAGGCCATGACCGGTCTGCGTACAAGTATCCGCGCGGGCGTACCGGCCGCCGAACTGGAGGCCGATGTGAAGGAAATCCAACAACAACTGAGCCTGTCCAGGGAGCAGATAGCCGGGCTCAGCCTGTCAGGTGGCGCGGCCTTCACTGCTGCATTATTTATCCTGTTACGTGAGGGCCTGGAAGCCCTGCTGGTGGTTACTGCGCTGGCCGCCTTCCTGATCAAGACCAAACACCGGGACAATCTGCGCTACCTGCATTATGGCTGGATCGGTGCGCTGCTCGCCGGAGTTCTCACCTGGTGGGCCTCACTATCGCTGATTAAAATCAGCGGGGCGAGCCGTGAGGTCACCGAGGGCGTGGCAGCTTTGCTGGCCACGGCGGTGTTGTTCTACGTCGGTTTCTGGTTGAACGACAAAACCAATGTCCTGCGCTGGAAGCAATTCATTGAAACCAACATCAAGCGGGCCATGAACTCTGGAACACTTTGGGGCCTGGCAGGGCTGTCATTCCTGGCAGTCTACCGCGAGGTCTTCGAAACTATCCTCTTTTACCAGGCACTCTGGGTGCAGACCGATCAGGCTGGCAAATCCATGGCAACCGGCGGCTTCCTGACGGGTGCCGCTGCCCTCGTGGTGCTCGCCTGGCTGGTGGTGCGCTACAGTGCGCGGCTACCACTGCGCCAGTTCTTCAGCGTAACCGGCATCCTGATGTTTGTACTGGCGCTGATATTTGCCGGCAAAGGCGTCGCTGCGCTACAGGAAGCCGGCTATATTGCGATGGTACAGATCAGTATTCCGCGTATCGAACTGCTGGGCATTTATCCAAACCTGTATGGCTTGCTGCTACAACTCGGCTTGTTGTTGCTGGCGCTGTACCTGTGGTTTGGCCTGCCCGGTAAGCGGCGGGTAGCACGGGACTGACCCCGCTACAGCAAGCATCCGGGATACTGGTGAAATATGCGGGCTGGCAACACCGGGGGAATAACCTCTCAATATTTATAAGACCCCAATATTTATAAGACAAAAGGGATCACCCGTTTTACACGTTTCATATAATCTGAATAAGAATCTTTAAATTCATGCAGCAAGTCTTTTTCCTCAAAATACAAACCGATAAAAATATAAACGGTCATACCGCCCGCAAAAAGTAGATGGCTGCTTGTTGATACAGGCACTGCCCAGATACCGATTAATACTCCCGTTTGAATAGGGTGGCGGATTATTTTGTAGAGGCCTGGGGTTTTAAAATGCGAAGGTGGCATGGTTCGTCCCACCAAGGGGTCGAATGTTTGGCGCAAACCAAATAATTCAAAATGATTGAGTAAAAAGCTTGCAGTCAATAAAAGAAACCAGCCAAATATCGCGATTGTGCGAATTGTGATGATTGCGGTTTCAGAACCCGCCTGCCAAACAATATGACCAAATGGAACCCAAAGATACCCCATCGTTCCGATCACCAATGCGGTTGCCAAAACAAAGGTAGAGCGCTCAATACTTGGGTGGACAAAACGGGTAAGCCAGCGTTTAAATGTGCCTCTGGCCATTACACTATGTTGTAAACCAAACAGCGTTAACAAGAGCAGGTCAATGGTGAATGCTCGAAGCAAATTGACATCTTTGCCGATGCTGTTGACCGTTTTGCCCAATAAAAAGTCACTGACGAAAAGGATAAAGTACACCAAAGAGGCAACCCCGGCGGCATAGCAGAGCAGTGAGTAGATAAATCTTAGAACTATTTTGCTGGTTTCCATAAATCCCCCCTATAGCTCGGTTAGATAGGCTTTATTGTTTGAGTGAAATTGGGTGCTGATTTTGAGTGCCGATTTTAGCGTTTGTAGTACGACGCAGCTTCGCTCTGCGCCTTGAAATAGCGCCTTAATTAGCTTTGAACTGGTGGATTCAGGCGTGGTTAATACCACTGACAAGTGCATTTTTTGAAAGGCGACCGGCACCCGGGGAGCCAGACACAGCGTTCCGCGTACATCGACATCGGCGCTGACTTGTACTTCAATGGCCAAAATTTCAAGCCTGAGGCGATTGGCAATGACTCGAATGGTGGTATCCAGACAACTCGCTAAGGCAGCGCAGAGAATATCGCCGGGTACCGCCGCATCGCTTTCACCGCCAACCGCCGAATGTACTGCGACCGGAATAGTGTGCCCAGCAACCGTCACTTCGCCGTGCAGTGGGTCGAGTATTTTCCCCGATGTGCACTTTGCGCTAGCGGAGTCGGTGACCATCGCTTTTGCTGGGGTTTGGTTATAGAGTTTGGCGAGGGGCGCTTGACGATCCGTCATTACAATTGAATGCTTTGCCATGTCTTGCTCCTATAAAAATGGGTATGACACTACTATAGGCGCTATTTTTTGAGGCGCTTTTTGCTACAACCAATATGGCATTGATAAAAAGCCTTTAGGTAAGCCAGCGAATAGAACTACTGCTACTGTAGCGGCAAAACTGTCCGGTACTAATTGACTGGATGAGATGTTCCCCTAGTTTAGGGTGCAATGATTGAATACGCTTGATGCTGTTGCGGATCCTTGCAGTGACGGATTTTCGTGCCTTTTCATCCTCCGAGTTAAAATATCGAGTCTTGCCCGCCAACCCTGCTACCGCATTTAACTCAGCCAGAATGGGCTCTTCCTCCTGTTCTAAGGTTAAAAATAAGTTTTCATCGCCATTTTGGGCTGCGGTTGTTTTCTCTTCTGCCAATTCAGCGAGTCTCTGGCGATATTCCTGTAATGCCTGTTGATCTAATATTTCAATAGATTCAGAGCTTTGATAGGATCCGGAAGTTTCACCACAAGCTAGCGAGCGAACATGAATTTCTTTTCCGGCATTCATGATTAGCTGCGCGATATCCCGCAAACCAAGGGCATCTTTGATGTGAATTGTTCTATCCGCAAAACTCAAGGCCCAAACATCTCCAAGCTTACGAAACTGGTTATGTTGAATCGTATCCTGTTTCTTCTGGGTGGAAGTGAAATTTAGAATTTCATCCACCAACAGGTTCGCTTGTGGGCCATTCCAAGGTAAATGGGACTTACCTTCAATCGTTTTGAATTCAGCGTTAGGTATTGCGATGGCTAATCGTTTACCGGCATCGGTACAGATTGTTTTGTCTTCGCTTCGGTGGAGAACCAACGCAGGTTTAATCAAATTTTTGGCGGCATCGGAGGCATTCATTTTGAAAGTGAGCTTAAGCAGCTCAACAGCCATGGCAGCCGTGGATGATTGACTGTGAATTTTCCCGAGCGTTCTTCGTTGTCCTGCTTCCATCTCGGGATCGAATAAATCGATAATTGTTTTTGCTCCAAGCCCCCAACTGGCGGATACCAGAGAGCACAGTGCCTGTTGAATCTCCTTGGTGCCAATATCCGCCCCGTTTACAAATGAACCAATAAAAACAATTCTGTCGACACGGTGAGGATAACGGTTGGCAAATTCAACGGCGGTGGGCCCACCACAAGATATGCCCAACAAGGAACAATTTTCGATAGCTAAATGCTCTATCAACTCGGTGAGGATGCGTACTTCGTCTTCTAATTCAAAGCTGTTTCTTTGCCGATCACTTAATCCAACGCCGGGTCGGTCATAACGAACAATCGTGTGATGTTTGCCAAGGGATTGGAAAAAACGTTGGTAATTCGGGTTTTGCCAGTCAAGTTCTAAGTGACTGACCCACCAGGCAGGAACAACCAGGTAGCTTCCCCGGCCATGCATGGCATAGGCGACGTTCTCACGGGTGCTGGTAGCAAAAAATTTAATTTTTGGTGTTGCCACGTAAAATCGACTCCTGTCTGAGCAATGATTCCTAAGTTGTATTCCCGTAGAGTTCGTTTTGCAAACCGGTACAGATAATTTTCGTAAGATAACAATCGCTAAACTACTGCGGGATTGACTTACAGAATAGTAGCAGCCTTATCCTATAGAATGAAACGAGTTAGGGCGAGGAGGACGCTGTGACGCCTATTTGCTATTTTCCTTTTTCAGCCTGTTTCCAGACCTATTTGACCACAAAACAATCAACCATTCATACAACCTGAACTCAATTGAAATAACCCGACAAAAACCTTGCGTGGCTGAATAAAGTGCCTATAGGGTTCTACCCCATTTCCGCGGACGGTCCTGACCGGTGCCGCTGCCCTCGTGGTGCTCGCCTGACTGGTAAGCGGCGGGTAGCACGGGACTGACCCCGCTACAGCAGGCATCCGGGTTGCGCTGGCAACACCAGGGGAATTGTGCTTACAGCACCATTTCCGTATGATCCGGGAATGGTTCCCTGCTTCCTTTTGCCGCTCGCTTCCCAAGGCCGCCCCGATGTCAGAATTTGATGACGATTACAGTTTCGACACGCTCGCCGTCAGGGCCGGTCAGGTACGTTCTGCCGAGGGTGAACATGGCGAGCCCATATTCCTGACATCCAGTTATGTATTTTCTTCGGCAGCGGAGGCGGCCAAGCGATTTTCAGGCGAGCAACCCGGTAATATTTACTCCCGCTTCACCAATCCGACTGTCAGAACTTTCACCCAGCGCCTGGCCGCACTGGAGGGCGCGGAATCCTGTGTGGCTACGGCCTCTGGCATGTCAGCCATCCTCTCGACCTGCCTGGCGCTACTGAAAACCGGTGATCACATTGTTTCATCACGCAGTATTTTTGGGACCACGACGATGCTGTTTAGCAATTACCTGGCGAAGCTGGGCATTGAAACCAGCTTTGTCGATTTGCCGGACCTGTCCGCCTGGGCGGCCGCAATTCGCCCCCAGACCCGCCTGCTGTTCCTGGAAACCCCATCAAACCCACTGACCGAACTGGCAGATATCAAACAACTGGCTGAACTGGCCCAGCAGCACGATTGCCTGCTGGTGGTGGACAACTGCTTTTGTACGCCTGCGCTGCAACAGCCCATCAAACTCGGTGCGGATATCGTGATCCATTCGGCCACCAAGTTTCTGGACGGCCAGGGCCGTTGTGTGGGTGGGGCGGTGTTAGGGTCCAAAGACGTTGTGGGCACTGATGTGTATGGTTTCCTCAGAACTGCGGGGCCAACCATGAGCGCGTTCAATGCGTGGGTATTTCTGAAGGGCCTGGAAACACTCAATATCCGCATGCAGGCACACAGCGCCAAGGCGCTGGCACTCGCCCAATGGCTTGAACAGGAGCCGAAGATAGCAAGGGTTTATTACCCAGGGCTTGCCAGCCACCCCCAGCATCAACTGGCAAAGATCCAGCAAACGGGCTTTGGTGGCTTATTGTCATTCGAGCTTAAAGGCGGGCAGGATGCTGCGTGGAAGTTAATTGATGCGACCCGCATGATTTCAATTACGGCCAACCTGGGCGACACCCGCTCCACCATTACCCACCCGGCCACCACCACCCACGGCCGCCTGACAGCAGAACAACGTCACCAGACCGGTATTGCCGATGGGCTGATACGCGTGGCCGTAGGGCTTGAAGATATTGCAGACATGCAAAAGGACCTGGCCAGGGGCCTGGCCTGAAAACAGGGTTACATAACGAGGAGATACCCATGCACCACCGCCTGACCGCTATTTTTCTGGCGCTGTCGATCGCTCCCGCCGTACTGGCTGATACCACCATCATTCATGCAGGCCAACTGCTGGCCATACCGGGCGAGGCCTCGAAGCCGGAGCAAACCATTGTGATCGAAGGTGACCGGATTGTTGACATTCGAAATGGTTTTGCTGATCCCGCTGAGTTTGCCGGCGGAGTTACAGTGATTGATCTTAAGGCGCAGTTCGTTTTACCGGGCCTGACGGATGTGCATGTTCACCTCCAACATGAGTTGGGCCCAAAAAATGACAGTGAAAATCTCAAGATGTCAGCGCAGCAAATTGAAATGAGGAGCGTGCTGTTCGCAATGCGAACACTTTCGGCCGGGTTTACTACGGTTCGGGATACCGGCTCTTCGACGATGGAAATGGATGAGATCAGGGGCACAACAAGCCGATTTCATGAATCAGGCCATCAAGGACAAAGCCATCGCAACCGCTACAGCTATGCGGGGCAATTTTGAAAAATCCTACCAGGCCGGCGTCAAGATCGCCTACGGAACTGACAGCGGGGTTTCAAAACACGGTGACAATGCGCGCGAAGCAGTGCTGATGGTCAAAGCCGGCATGCCGGCAATGGAAGTCATCAAAGCGGCAACGGTCATTTGGCTTAATTGAGAACGCCCCCCTAGTGTTTTGGCAGGGACCCGTTTGGACTATAGACACGGGTTGGCTAATGGGTGACCCCATTTTTACTTCCGCGATCTTTCAATCATGTAACGAACGACCTCCGAGGCTCCATGGTAGCTCAGTACTTTATCGGGATTTCTATTTGCATAGACTCTGAATATCTCGTCACAGAACCCTTGCCCAACTTCATCTATATTTTTGAAATTGAAGTCCAACACAGTATATTCATCAAGCCCCAGTAATAGTCTTTTTGCTTCCGATCTGGACATGAGTCGTTTGTGTTTG
>QIKV01000090.1 GCA_003233115.1 Oceanospirillales bacterium | reverse complement strand
GCGGCAAGACCACCACCACCAATCGGTAAAAAGATTATGGCCGGCGGCGATGCAAGTTGCTGGGTGATCTCAATACCCAGCGTACCCTGCCCGGCAATAACCTCGGGGTTATCAAATGGATGAATAAAGTAACCACCACTTTGCCGGCTAAAGGCAATAGCTTTTTCACAGGCAGCATCGTAATCATCACCGGCAAGCTCAATGCGCGCGCCGAGCGCCGCAACAGCCCGAACCTTGATTTGCGGTGTGGTGCACGGCATGAAAATCGTAGCCTTGACACCCAGCCTGCGGGCAGAAAGCGCTACACCTTGCGCATGGTTTCCGGCCGAGGCCGCCACCACACCCTTGCGGCGATCTTCTTCAGCCAGTTGCCGGATACAGTTGTAAGCACCGCGTAGTTTGAAAGAGTATGTGAGTTGCTGATCTTCGCGCTTTAACCACAGTGTCCGACCAATGCGGGCCGACAAACCTGCTGCCTGCTCCAACGGAGTATGCCGTACCAGATCATATATCGAAGCCCGCAAGGCACGGCGCAGACAATCCCCTGCCCAGTCAGTCATCAATCCAGCCTTTCATAAACCCGACTTCTATCAGCCTGGCGCTTCATCAGCCATAGGCCACACGGGACAGGTAGTACTCACCCATCCGCTTGCGCACCGCCGCGCCTGCTGCAGCGGTTGTCAGCGTTCCACCGAGGTCCGGTGTACATTCACCATTGGAAATGCAATTCCAGATGACCAGTTCAATGCGGCGCGCCGCTTCCTTCATTCCCAGGCTGTAATCGAACATCATGCCGACCGATGCCAGCATGCCAAAGGGGTTGGCAATACCCTGGCCAACGATATCCGGTGCCGAGCCATGGATTGGCTCATACAGGCCAAGCTTTCCGGCACCCAGCGAAGCCGATGGCAACATGCCCATGGAGCCGACCAGCATGGAGGCCTCATCGGTGAGGATGTCGCCGAACATGTTCTCAGTCACGATCACATCGAAGCGGGCCGGGTTGGAGACGATATACATGGCGGCTGCGTCGACCAGCATGAATTCATAGCGTACATCCGGAAAAAGCTCAGTCATGACATCGGCCGTTACCTTGCGCCACAGGCGCGATGTCGCCAGTACATTGGCCTTGTCGATCATGGTCAGCATGCCGCAACGCTCACGCGCTATGTCGGCAGCCCTGATGACCACCCGCTCAATTTCTTCACGCGTGTAGGTACAGGCATCCGAGGCAAATTCATCACCCTCCTGTTTTTCACCGAAATAGCTGCCACCGGTTAATTCCCGCACCACCATCAGGTCCACGCCTTCCAGGTATTCGGGTTTCAGCGGGCTGGCATTGGCCAGTTTTGGATGCAACCGGACGGGGCGCAAATTGGCATACAGGCCAAGTTCCTTGCGCAACTGCAGCAGGCCCTGCTCAGGGCGCTTGTCCGCGTTCGGATCAGCCCATTGCGGGCCGCCGACTGCACCGAGGATAATGGCATCTGCCTGGCGGCAGGCGGCGAGGGTCTTTTCTGGCAATGGCTCGCCGGTCTCATCCATGGCCACACCCCCAATGAGCTCGGTCTGCACATCCAGCGTGACATTGTATTCTCTGGCCAGGCCGGTCATCAGCAATTCAGCTTCGGCAGTGACTTCAGCACCGATACCGTCACCGGGTAGTAAAACAATTTTCTTGCCCGGGTTTTCTGGATTCGGGATTTTCGCATTCATGGTCTTTCCTCGTATGCCTCAATGGCCTCTTCTGCCTGGTGAATAAAATCAAATCTGTCCAGCCCGCGTAACAGGCAATGGCGCGCGAACGGATCAATCGTAAATGCCCAGTGCTGCTCTGCGCCATCCGCTGCACGGAGCGTCACACAGCATTGCTCAAGATCGACCGTGATTTCCTCACCATCCATCTGCAACAGGCGGGTAAGTTGAGCCGCATCAAGCACCACTGGCAACAAGCCAACATTGTGTGAGTTGCTGCGGAATATATCCGCAATCTGTGAACTGATCACCACACGGAAACCAAATCCCAGCAAAGCATGCGGTGCGTGCTCGCGTGATGAGCCACAGCCAAAATTGTGCCCGCTCACCAGGATGGGACTGTGACGCGCACGGGGCTCATTCAATACATGCCCGGGCAACGGATCACCTGCGTCGTCAAGCCGCCAGTCGGCAAAGGCATGCTCACCCATGCCATCAAAGCTGATTGCCGTAAGATAGCGCGCGGGGATGATCTGATCAGTGTCGATATTTTCCTGTTCCAGCACCAGTATCGGGCCGGTCAATTTTGTGAATGCCCGCATCAGGCGACCTCCTGAACGGCTGGCGTATTTGTGGCACCAAGATCCATCACGCCGGCGACGTGGCCCATGACAGCACAGGCCGCCGCGGTTGCCGGACTGGCGAGCAGTGTGCGCGAACCTGCACCCTGGCGGCCGGCAAAATTACGGTTGGAGGTAGATACTGCCGTCTTTCCGGGGGGCACCCTGTCCCCGTTCATGGCAATACACATGGAACAGCCTGGCAAGCGCCATTCGGCGCCCGCCGCAGCAAACACCTCGTGCAGGCTTTCTGCTTCGGCCTGCCGGCGGATAGTCTCCGAACCCGGTACGACCAGCATGCGTACATGGCTTGCCAGTCGCCGTCCGCGCAATACTTTTGCCGCAGCGCGTAAATCGCTGATCCGGCCATTGGTGCAACTGCCGATAAATACGATGTCCACCCGGCGTTCACGCATCAATTGCCCGGCACGGAACCCCATGTAATCCAGGGCTTTCTCCTGACTTGCATTGCCCGCCTCGGGAATTGGCTCGCCGATGGCCACCGACATACCGGGGTCGGTGCCGTAGGTAACGGTCGCTCGTACGCTGGTTGCGTCCAGGTCTATTTCCCGGTCAAAAGCCGCATCGGCATCAGAGGCCAATTGCAACCACTTACTGGCGGCCTGCTCAAAAGCCGCGCCACGTGGCACCCTGGCCCGCCCACGCAAATAGTTCACTGTGACCTCGTCAGGGGCAATCATACCGGCCCGTGCGCCGGCCTCGATGGTCAGGTTGCAAAGCGTCATACGGCTTTCCATATCCAGGTTACGCACGGCCTCACCGGCATACTCAATGACATAACCTGTGCCGCCGTTCATACCCAGTTGATGGATAATATTCAGCGCCAGGTCTTTGGCGGTAACACCCTCTGCCAGCCTGCCCCGCAGGTTAATGCGCATGCTCCCGGGCTTGTTCTGCAACAGGCACTGTTGCGCCAGCACGTGGCCGACCTCGGTGGTGCCGATACCAAATGCCAATGCCCCGAAAGCGCCGTGGGTGCTGGTATGGCTGTCGCCGCAGACAATCGTCATGCCCGGCTGCGTCGCCCCCAACTCGGGCCCCATCACATGCACGATTCCACGTGACGGGCTGTCCCAATCATGCAGTTCAATAGCAAATTCCCGACAATTATCACGCAAGGTCTGCACCTGGCGTTGTGCCTGTTTTGTGATGTAGGGACGGTGACCATCCGCAGCGACCGGCAAGGTCGGTGTTGAATGGTCAAGGGTTGCCAGGGTTCGTTCCGGGCGGCGCACGCGGATACCCTTTTCCCGCAGCAGATCAAACCCCTGAGGTGACGTCACCTCGTGCACCAGGTGCAGGTCAATATAGATTATTGCCGGCGCAGCTTCACTTTGCGGCTGCACAACATGGGCATTCCACAGCTTGTCAAACAAGGACTCAGGCACTGACTCCGGCACTGCTTCAGGCACAGACACCACTGACCTCCCGTGCGGCACCGTCTTCCTCTGCAATGGGCTCGAGCCAACCGAAACGATCCTCGGTTCTGCCATCGAACAGGCCAAAGAATGTGGCCTGAATCTGGCCGGTCAGCGGGCCCCGGCGACCGTTGCCGATGTCAATGTCGTCGACCGAACGAATGGGTGTGATTTCAGCAGCCGTGCCGGTGAAAAACAACTCATCGGCAAGATACAACGCTTCGCGCGACAAGGACATTTCACGCACCTCGATTCCCATGGTATGTGCCAACCGGATAACACTGTCGCGGGTGATCCCGGCCAGTATCGAAGCCGACTGCGGCGGTGTAATCAGGACATTGTCCTTGACCATGAACAGGTTCTCACCGGCGCCTTCACTGAGGGTACCGTCCGGCGCCAGGCCAATGCCTTCGTCAAAGCCGAGGCGGTGGGCCTCCATACTGATCAACTGGCTGGACAGGTAATTGCCACCGGCTTTGACCCCGGCCGGAATGGTATTGGGTGCGACCCGGTTCCAACTGGAAATACACACCCTGGCACCCTGTTCGCGGGCCTCCTCACCGAGGTAGGCACCCCATTCAAGGGCCGCAATTGACACATCAATTGGCAAATCTTCTTTTGGTGCGACACCAAGAGACCCGTAGCCACGAAAAGCCACCGGGCGCAGATAAGCACTGCCCAGGTTGTTGCGCAGGACCAATTGGCGGCAGACCTCCAGCAGGGTGTCGATATCGTAGGGGATCGCAAAACGATACACTTTGGCGGAATTGTACAAGCGCTCCATGTGCTCGCGCATCCTGAACCCGACCGGTTTACCCAAACGGTCGTAAACACGGATACCCTCGAACACACTGGAGCCATAGTGGATCGCGTGTGACAGCACATGTGTGGTGGCCTCATGCCAGGGGACATATTCGCCGTTGTGCCAGATTGTTTCTGTTTCGTTCATTGCCATTGACCCGTTCCTTTGTGCAGCAGCCCGTTTTCAGGCGGCATTGGATTGCTTTAGCTGTGCGGCGCTGCGCGTCGCACGGTTGATTATTTCCAGTAACGCTTCTGCGCAGGCTGCGACGATATCGGTCGACAAACCGTGACCGCTGAATTCCACGCCGTCTACCGTGGCCCGCATGCTGGCTTCGCCCTGGGCATCTTCGCCCAGCGATATGCTGCGCATGGCCAGGCTGAGCACCTTGATCCTGGTTTCGGTTACCTGTTCAAGCGCATGCACCATGGCCTCGACCGGCCCGTCACCGTCGCCGGTGTGGGTGCAGGTGGTGCCGTCCACGTGCGCCAGGGTTAACGAGGCCGTCGGCTCGCTTTCGCCATTGACGCGGCTGACCACGCTGAGCCAGTTCAGGGACCAGGGTCCGATAGAGCCGGTCTGGCTGCCGGTAATAATGGCCTCAAGGTCTGAATCAAATACCCGTTTTTTGACATCTGCGAGTTCCTTGAAGCGCACCATGATGGCTTCGATCTCACCCTCTTCCAGCTTGTAGCCCATTTCCCTGGCACGGTCCACGACCGCGTGGCGGCCACTGTGTTTGCCCAGGATCAGTTGTGAATCCTGCAAGCCGACATCCTGTGGCTGCATGATTTCATAGGTGTCACGCGAGGCGAGCATGCCATGCTGGTGGATTCCGGCTTCGTGCGCGAAAGCATTTTCCCCGACTATGGCCTTGTTGCGCGGCACGAAATTCCCGGTTACCGCTGCCAGCAGATGACTGGCTGCCACCAGACGGCGGGTATCAATACCACACACAACATCGTAATAGTCGGCACGGGTGCGCAGTGCCATGACCACCTCTTCCAGTGCGCAGTTGCCGGCCCGCTCACCGATGCCGTTGAGTGCACATTCAATCTGCGTTGCACCACCCTCGACCGCCGCCAGTGAATTGGCCACTGCCAGGCCGAGGTCGTCATGACAGTGAGTGCTAATGTGGACAGTGTCTATGCCCGGCACAGTTTTTCGCAGCCAGCGGAACAGGTCATACATCTCCGAAGGGGTTGCATAACCCACCGTATCCGGAATATTGACGGTGGTGGCGCCGGCTTCGATCACGGCCTGCAGGATATCTGCCAGGAACTGGCGCTCGGTGCGGATACCGTCTTCGGCGGAGAACTCAACGTCATCACTGGCTGCAACCGCCAGTTTGACGCCGTTGACAGCATTGTTCAGCACTTGATCGCGGCTCATATTGAGCTTTTCGCGCCGGTGAATCGGGCTGGTTGCTATAAAGGTGTGGATGCGCGATTTGCTGGCCGGTTCCAGCGCCAGTACGGTACGCTCGATGTCGCGCGGGATGGTGCGGCACAAAGCGGCAATAACCGGCCCTTCAATTTCTGACGCGACTGCATGTACCGCGTCAAAATCACCGGGGGATGCAGCCGGAAAGCCGGCTTCAATAACGTCTACCTGCATCTCCGCCAGCACCCGCGCCACCCGCAGCTTCTGACCGAGACTCATGCTGAAACCAGGGCTCTGTTCCCCGTCTCTCAAGGTGGTGTCAAAAATATGGATTTTGCGGCTCATCTAAATTCTCCTGCTGATCGGCCGTATACCCGGTGGGTGCGGGTTTACAATTGCTGCGGGTGTTAATTCAACGTGGTAGACATCGTGCAAGCGCTCCAGTTGACGTTTGAGCAGGCCACCGGGGCGACTGGATGTCACCGTTACTTCCATGCTCCGGCCGGTGCCGTCTGATTCACTGACCGAACACCTGTTGAGGCTGTAGCCGCGGCGCTCCATCAATCCCAGAGCCCTGACCACTGCGCCCTCGACGCTTGAAAGCTGGATTCGTAAAGTATGGTTCATAGCGGTTCTACCTTCCGTTCTTTGTGGGGTTAGACTTCATCATCTTGTGATTGGGCTTGCCCGGCGGCACCAGTGGCCAGACGTTTTCCATCGGGTCTATCGTGACGTGCAGCAGAGCCGGGCCCTCTGAATCGAGCAGCCAGGTAATGGCAGCGGAAACTTCTTCGGGTTGGTCAATTGATTTGGACTGGATACCAAACGCATTGGCAACCATTGCAAAATCCGGGTTATCGGAAAGATCGACTTCACTGTAGTTGGCGTTGAAGAACAGTTCCTGCCACTGGCGCACCAGCCCGAGAGCGGAGTTGTCAATCAACAGTATCTTGACGTCTATCGCATAGCGTTTAAGGGTGGCAAGCTCCTGGATATTCATCATGATGGAGCCATCACCTGAGACACACACCACCGTTGCGTCCGGCCTGGCGATCTTGACGCCGATAGCGGCCGGCAGGCCATAGCCCATGGTACCCAGGCCACCGGAGGAAATATGCTCAAGCGGGTCACTAAATTTACAGTGCTGTGCCACCCACATCTGGTGCTGTCCGACATCACAGGTGATGGTCATCCCCTCGGGGCCTGCCCTGGACAAATCGCGTAACAGCCTGGGTGCATATATACCTTCGCCGGGCGCATCGTAGCGCCAGGCAAATTCCTTTTTCCAGCGCGCACACTGTGCACACCAGGTCGCTTTGGCCTTGCGCTCCGGCCGTATTCCTTCCAGTGCCGGCGCCAGTTCGCTGACAATCGCAACATCCGCCTTGCGCAGCTTGGAAATCTCCGCCGGATCAATATCCAGGTGGATGATGCGAGCTGAGGGTGCAAACTGTGCCAGGTGGCCCGTGGCCCGGTCGTCAAAGCGTGCACCGACAACCATCAGGACATCACAATTTTGCACCGCGTGATTGGCCGCACCATTGCCATGCATCCCCAGCATGCCCACGTAACACGGATCATCCGCCGGCATCACACCCAGACCTTTCAAAGTGGCTGTGACCGGCACGCCGGTGCGCGCTGCAAAGCGGCGGAACGCGGCAACAGAATCAGATATGGCGATGCCGCCACCGGCAATGATCAGCGGCCGCCTGGCACCGGACAGCATCTCACTGGCCGCTTGCAAAGAACCGCTATCGGGTAAGCGGACTGCAGGCCGGGATAGTGGTGGGGTATCGGCTACTTCACCCATACCGGCTGACATATCCTTGGGAAAATCGATCAGCACCGGCCCGGGACGGCCACCTTCTGCCAGCTCAAACGCCTCATTAACGATGCGCGGAATATCGGCAACAGCACGCACGATATAACTGTGCTTCACGACCGGCAATGTAATGCCAAAGATATCCACTTCCTGGAAGGCATCGGTGCCCTGCAAAGCAGTTGGCACCTGCCCGGTGATGATGACCATTGGCACCGAATCCATAAACGCATTGGCAATGCCGGTCACCAGATTGGTGGCGCCGGGGCCGGAAGTGGCCATACAGACACCGGCCTTGCGGGTGACCCGGCCATAGGCGTCGGCGGCCAGTGCAGCACCCTGCTCATGCCGACACAAATAGTGTTTCAGGCGGGAGCCGACCAGCGCATCGTAGACGGGCATGATGGTGCCGCCCGGGTAGCCGAAGATCTGCTGCACGCCATTGCGCTCGAGCGCCCTGATCAGTATCTGCGATCCGCTGCGCAGTTCCGGGGCCAGATGTGTGGAAGCTTTCATGTGGGTATTCCCTGGGGGTCTGTTAACCGACCCTAGGCCGCTTTGGCCTTTTTCGGTTTGGCGATCCAGCTCATACGGTCTCGCAATTTGCGCCCCGTGGTTTCTATCGGGTGCGCACGCCGTTCGGCCAGCATGGCCTGGTAGTTTTTCGAGCCGGATTGATACTCCGCCATCCACTGGCGCGCAAAACTGCCGTCCTGGATATCTTTCAATACTTCCCGCATGCGATCTTTAACCCCGTCATCGAGGATTCTTGGCCCGGATACCAGGTCACCGTAGGAAGCGGTGTCGGAAATAAATTCATACATCTTGTCGAGGCCGCCTTCGTACATCAGGTCAACGATCAGCTTCAGTTCATGCAGGCATTCAAAATAGGCGGCTTCGGGCTGGTAGCCCGCTTCCACCAGGGTTTCAAAGCCGTGGATAACCAGTTGGCTGGCGCCGCCACACAGAACGGCCTGCTCGCCGAACAGGTCGGTTTCAGTTTCTTCCGCGAAGGTCGTGTCCAGTACCCCGGCACGGGTGCCGCCGAGACCATGTGCATAACTCAGTGCGCGTTCTGCAGCCTCGCCACTGGCATCCTGGTGCACGGCGCGCAGACAGGGCACGCCACGGCCCTGCTGGTACTGGCGGCGCACCAGGTCACCCGGCGACTTCGGTGCGACCATGATCACATCCACGCCCTCAGGGGCCGCGATGGCACCGAAATGAATGTTGAAACCGTGCGCAAACAACACCACGTCACCGTCCTCGAGGTTTTCCCTGATGTCCTCGAAGATCTGCGGCTGTGCCATATCCGGCATCAACATGCAGATGACCTGGGCACGTTTGGCGGCCTCGTTAAAAGACATGACTGCAAAACCACTGGCGGCGGCATCTGTGGCTGAAGGCCCGCCGCTGCGCGCGCCGATAATGACTTCGTAGCCGGAATCACGCAGGTTCTGGGCGTGTGCCTTGCCCTGGCTGCCATAGCCCAGCACGGCAATGGTCTTGCCCTGCAACGCGTCACGGCTCACATCTGCTTCGGTAAATAGTTTCATTGCTTAAATCCTCTTGCTTGCTTGTTCAAATCATTTTTCGTTGTTGCAGTTGCAAAAAAGCACTGCATAAAAAAAACCCCGCTTCCTTGCGGTTGCGGGGTTTGCTGTTCTTTGGTCTGTTGTTCTATGCGATCAAAGCTACCCCGCTGAGTGTCGGAATAATCACTAGCACTAGCACCAGAACCAGGTCCATATTTGCTTTCAACGAAACTGCACCAACGGCAACGCCAGCCTGATGGCTTGCGTGCTGTAAACGGTCATTCAGTTGTTGCAAATGCTTTGACATGCTGGCTTTATCCCATTCTCAAAAAGCCCTGTCAACCCTTTTTTTGCTTTTTTTACAAATACCCTGTGATGATCTCTTGATGCAGTATCTCAAATAAGCTGATTTACACACGCCATTCCGGTGCCTGTTCAGTCAGAATTCAGGGATTCAGTAGTCAAACCGCAATGCCACTCCCGGCAGGATTCCCCTGAGGAAATCCTCAGCCGGTATACACCAGACGTCATCAATGCGTCTGCGTTCTTCACCCCGATAGATCAAAGCGGTGTTTGCCTCCGGGTAGTCTTCACGAAAAGCTTTTAGCCCACGAAGGTCAGAACTGCTCACGCGTCGGCTGTGCTTCACTTCAATCGCATAAAAGCCCATTTCACCATAGATAATGAAATCGACCTCGCTACCGCCCCTGGTCCGCCAATATCCGAGTTCGTGCCGACCTTTGGTGTAGTCAACCCAGGCGCGTAAATGTTGGGCAACCAGACCTTCAAGTCCGGCACCTTGAATTTCGGTAACAGAATCAAGTGGCCCACGCGGCCTGACCGACCTGAATACACCCGCATCAAAGTAATAGAATTTTGGATGTGAAGCAGTCCTGCGTTTCGCACGTCGTGTGAATACCGGAAGCTGAAATCCCAGTAGCAAGTCCTCAAGTATATTGATGTAATTGACCACCGTACGCCGTTCAACTTCACACTCACGGGACACGGCGGATGCATTCAAGACCGCGCCATGTGAAAAACTCATGGCCTCAAGGAACCGGGAGAATGCTCCAATGTTACGGGTCAGGCCCTCTGCCTGAATTTCTTGCTCCAGATACAGGCTGGCGTATCCAGCAAGCGTGTCCTCAGGTGTAGGTGAATCAAGTACAAGCGGTATCATGCCGGCCCTCAGCGCATTGTCCAGATTGAAATCACTTAGCTCGCAGGCCATGAAAGGATGCAGGTAACAATTCTGTGCGCGTCCTCCCAGCAGGTTGGTGCCACCATGCCTGAGCTTGCGGGCGCTGGAGCCCGTCATGATAAATCGTCTGCGCCTGGATTCTTCCATCAAAGCATGAACGACATTGAGTAACTGCGGGACACGTTGAATTTCGTCAATAACAACCGTATCTACGGCGGGTGATCCCGCCATCAGTTCTCTGAGACGTTCCGGGCGCGCTTGCAGCGATCGGTAGAGCTCCGGGTTCAGCAGGTCAACGTACAAAGCGCCTGGTAGCCGCCTTTTAAGCAGGGTTGACTTGCCTGTACCTCGGGGGCCCAACAGGAAAAAACTACCCATTGGAAGCTCAAATATTCGACTTACATTTTCCATTATAGGACGCAATTTGGAAAAACAAATTTCATTATATACTTATTAATTGATAAAGGACAGTTGCAGATAACAGGCTGATACCGCCCAAGAGCTCATGTCGATGGCGGTGTTTGGCACACCAATGCCGGCAAGCAGCCCAACTTTCAAAATGGCAGGGAACTCACCGCGATCGAAATTAAATCCAGTGCGACCTACAAGGCATCTTTGCTAAAAGGGCTTAGACGCATTGCATCCCTGTCACCGCGAGTGGCTCGCCGCTACCTGGTATATGCGGGCGATTATTTCGAGTTCAGTGATGGAACTACCGCACTGAAATAGTAAAGCAGTGCCACCCAAAGGCAATTAGCCATTTTGGCGGCCTGTTCAGTCAGAATTCATGGAAATGGTGTAAAATGGACTTTAAATATCAATCGATTGTAATCTCTGCGTACCTGACAACCTTTTATGAGGTGCTTACGTGAAAGATAGGGTTACAGCAACGTATGCCTGGTGCGCCAGGTGTTTGTCTGTGGCAACCAAAGCGTTTGCTTCCACCATCGTCATATTAACGCTGCTTTGGTGGACGCCGGTTCAGGCTGCATCCCCGACTGTTATTGAAATTCCAGCGGGCGATACGGCGGCTCTTCTGTCTGCACTCGAGCGTGCAAATAAAACCGACGGCCCGGTACTCATTCGCCTGGCCGCCAATTCCATATATGAGTTGAATTTAAAAACTTCACCGCCGGTGTATATCACCAAAAGCCTGACCATTGACGGGCAAAACGCACAGTTGGTTGGTGATCCGCTGGGCGCGAACTTCGGCCCACTGTTCAGGGTCAGTGGCCCGACTGAGCTGGAAGTGCATGACCTTGTCATTCGGGATTTCGACAGTGGCGATGAGAACCTGGGTAACAGTCCGGATGGTTTAATCGCGATTTACAATGTCAGTTCATTCATCGGTCATGACCTGCGCATTGAGAATATCCGGGCCAAATCTAAAGTCCCAATTGGTGGCGGAGTCTTTACCAACTATAACCGTCTGTCGCTTGATCGTGTGCGTATTTCACATATCACGGTAGGCATTAATTTGGGAATCGTGATTTGGAGTGATGCCGAAGCGGAGATACAGAATCTGCTGGTAGCCGATTCCATAGGTGAAACTTCTACCGATGGTGATTTGGGCGGGACCTATCTGGTTAATTATGGCGTGGGCAAGATGAATGTTCGCTTCTCCACATTCCTGGCAAGATCTGACCTGAAGCCAAGCGAAAACACTGTCTACGCTATCATTAATTCTGGTGGTCGTGGCATTCAACCAACAACCACAGTTTCAGGATCCATATTTGTAGAAACGGGGTGTTTTATGAGCAGTCTTGGATTCAATTTGACGACCAGAACAAGCTGCTCAGTCGCTGCTCCCAGTGACCGTGTAGGCATTTCTCCTGGGCCATTGGCGATCCGGGATGATTACGGCCTTGAAGTCATCCCTCAGCGCAGTAGCCCGGCGCTGGATGGTGTGACGGATTTAGATGTTGTTTGCCCGTTGACGGATGCGCTGGGTATACGCCGGCCACAGGACGGCAATGGGGATGGCCTGGCTCGTTGTGATATAGGCGCGTTTGAAAAGAAAGCAAGTGCCCGGCTGTTTGCCGGTGGTGAGAACGGCTTGTATTACGATGCCGGCCAGGATGGCCACTATGTGACGCTGGAGGAAGTGAG
>QIKV01000004.1 GCA_003233115.1 Oceanospirillales bacterium | reverse complement strand
TTTTGGAATACTGGGTTCCATTACAGGAGGTTTATTAGTTGACTTGCTCCGAACAAAAGGTCATGCCGATGCAGCGTATAAAGTACTATTGGTTGCGTCAGCAATAGCAATCCCGTTGGGGGTATCTATGCCGTTAGTGACGAATCTTTATGCTTCAATAGCTTTATTATCGGGTTTTGTCTTTGTTTTATGGGTGATTGGAGCTGTCTATCCCACAGCATTGGTATTGATTTCGCCAAATCATTTCAGGGCTCAGATGTCGGCTTTATCGTTTTTTGTGGGAAATATTATTGGCATGGGCATCGGTCCAACAGCAGTGGCTTTAATTACCGACTACGTTTTCGCCGATGAATTATTGCTAAAATATTCGCTGGCAATAGTCACAATACTAGCTCTCCCAATTGCAGTAATTATCCTTTTAACGGGAGCTAAACATTACTCGCTGCGCGCTATGGCTTATGCAAATCGTTAATAGGTTCAGCGAGCCGGGATTGCCGCGTATACCCCTGCTCCCCCAGCAGCCTCTCTGCAGCAACCCGCAGCGTGTCATCATGCTTGGCAAAGCAAACCGCACGACCGGTATTGGCAAGTTAGCTCTGATGGATGGCAGAGACCGGCCAGCAAGCCTCAAGCAACTGCCCCACTCCATTCAGCGAACGCACTTACCCTGAGTTCCCGATAGTGCTGAGCCCTAACCAGGTGCCTACCCGGATTGAACAGATTTGAAACCGCAGCATGGGCAGTCACAAATCTCTGGGCTTGTCCCACTGACTTGAACTTACGCATCCCTCGCTCCCTGACACGGGTCACCTCATGCGACTGTTCAACTCGATTATTGGCGTATTGGGACGTGTCGTGAATAGCTTCAGGAATCAGTTCCCGGCTGACTATGACGCCACGTTCAGCCAGCAGATCTTCAACATCTCGATGGCTGAGACTAAATCTGTAGTAGAGCCAGACTGCGTAACTGATGATGTCGGACGGGAACCGGTGCCGTTTGTAAATATTTATCCGCTGATTCCATCAATTCAGCGAGTTAACTTGGCGATACCTTAAATCGTTTTACAGCCCTTTACGACCTGCCTCCCTGCATGATCTTCAACATGGTCCTGATGGTGATCGAACGCAAAGTCGCCTGCATCATCTCGCTGATCTCGGTCAGGGCCACCGCAAGGCCGGCCTCGACGTCACTGTGGTAAGGCGAGTCACGATGTTCAAAGCCTTCTATCGATACCGGCTCGAACAGCTCGATGATATCCATCAGGGTGGTGCGCTTGGCATTGCCTGAGTAGCGGTAGCCACCACCGGCACCGCGCACTGCCTGTAGCTGACCAGCCTTGACGAGGATGCGCAAGACCTTGGCCAGGTGGTTGATCGATACATCAAATTTATCAGCGATTTCAGCCGCAGAGCGTTGTTCCCCACCTGCCTTCGCCAATTCCAGCACCGCATAAAGGCCAAGCAATGTTGATTGCTGAAGCTTCAAATGTCTTGCTCCAGCTCAACATAGGGACCGGCCATCATGCCCTGGCTGCGAAAGAAAGAAAGGGAGTCTATATCCTGCCGTGCAAGCATTGTCCGCACCGTGGTGACGCCAGCCTGTTGGAAGAACTTGCACATTTCACTGTAAAGCCGGGTCGCGATACTACTGAGCCTGATATCCGGCCTCACGCCCAGCGCAAAGACCCAGCCACAGGGGTGGGAGCCGAATTCCCAGTCCCTGACCTCACCGATGATAAAGCCGACGATTTCATTGCCTGCTTCACAGACCAGGAATAACTGCTTATTCTCGTCATTTCCGTAACGGGCGAACATCTCCTGCCAGTAGCGCGGGTTGGCGTCCTTGTTGCTGCGCTCATCAAAGGTCATGATAGCCGCCAAGTCAGTCTCTGCTGCACCTCGGATATGCAGCTTGGGGCATGCTTCTGTGGTTGGTATTTCATTCATTGTTTTTACCGAAGAACCGTTGCTGCACTTGGGTTTGAGGCTAATTACATATTATAGTACCATAATATTGATTTAACGGGTTTCAACGCATGGGAATTGCATGACAACAGACATCAACTACGAAGACCTGCTGGTTCCTTACCTGGAAGGCACCGCCGAATCGCCACTCGAGCCACAGGTGGTTGAAGCGCTGCGCAGCATATTTGACCCCGAGATCCCGGTCAGCATTTACGACCTCGGCCTGATCTATGATTTGCGCTTCCTGGAGGATGGTAAGGTTTTGGTCATCATGACCTTAACTGCGCCGGCCTGCCCGGTGGCCGATGAAATTCCCGAGTGGATCAAGACAGCCATTTTACGGGTTGAGGGAATTGAAGAAGTTGAAATTGACTTGACCTGGGAACCGTTTTGGAAGCCTGAATATATGACTGAGGCGGCCAGGCTTGAGTTGGGGATGTTCTGACGACTAACACCCGCGGGCGGGGTTCAAGCAACTATTGTCTTTGCGGTCGACCGCGAAGGTCAGCAGTCCCAGGTTTGAAATTGGAGATAAGGTTCACCGCTGTTCGGGCGCTGGCACTGCCTGCACCGGCAATCCGTAACGTGAATCCGTCGCCGCAAACCGGCCGTAGCGTAACGCCAGACTCGGCATCACGAGCAGGTTGAGCGCGGTGGAGGTAAAGAGCCCGCCCAGGATCACCAGTGCCATTGGACCTTCAATTTCACGTCCCGGATCACCACTGCCGATAGCAAGTGGCAACAGACCCAGTGCGGTGGCGAGTGCTGTCATAAGGATCGGCGTTAAGCGTTCCAGTGCACCACGCACGGCTGTTTCCGGCCCCCAATGCATGCCCTCAACAGCGACCAGATGCTGGTAGTGGGAGAGCAACATCACGGAGTTGCGCAGCGTGATACCAAACAACGTAACAAAGCCTACCAGGGAGCCCAAAGAGATACCCCCGCCGGTCGCGAACACGGCCAGGACACCTCCCGCCAGGCCAAAGGGCAGGTTAAGCAACACCAGAGCAAGGTTTCGCACATATCCCAGCACGATCCACAATAACAAGCTGACGGCGATGGCGGCAATTATCGAATTAATAATCAAGTCCCGTACTGATGCGGCCTGGGCTTTGGCAGTACCACCGAATTCCACATAGTTTCCAGGTGCAAGACGGACATCCTGCGTGATGCGTCGCTGCGCCTCCGCAACGAAGGAGGTCACACTCCGAGCTGAGACATTGCTGGTGATTGCCTGAACACGGCGGGCGCCGTTGTGCAATACCACATAGCGACCGGATGTCGCGTAAACGTTGGCCAGTTGACCCAGGCGCACGAAGGCGCCTGCGACATTACGCAACGGCAACGCGCGTATGTCCGCAATACTTTTACGCTCGGATGGCGGCAGTATGACATTCACATTGAACACCCGGTTGCCGTCGTAGACCTGGCCGACTACCGCCCCTTGAAAAGCGGTCTGCACGGTATCCAGCACGTCCACCGCATCAAATCCCCAACGCGCCAGCGCTTTGGGACGTAACCGGATCCCGATCTGCGGCATATCGGGCGGAGACTGGATCTGGATCCCGGTAGCCCCCGGAACCTGGCGCAGGGTTTGGGCGACACGCTGGGCCTCGGCATCCAGGACGTCGAGATCATCTCCGTATACGCTGACTACCACGGCGGCGGCGTAGCCGGAAAGCGTTTCCTCTACACGTTCGGTCAGGAAGGTGTTGGCGGTAAAGTTGGCTCCGGGGATGCGCGCCAGGGCATTGCGAATGTCCCCCTGGGCAAACTCGGCATCCTCTCCCGACAGTGGCTTGAGGTCGACCTCGAATTCACTTGAGTGGGTGCCGAAGGTGTCGTCGGCTTTTTCGGCCCGGCCGACCCGCTGGCTAACCGCGCGCACGATGGGAAGCTGCAGCAGCGCTTTAGACACCTGGCGACCCATGCGCAGCGATTCGGTGAGCGAGGTGCCGGGTACTGCCGTCATGTGTACGATGTAGTGTCCTTCCCTGAGCTCAGGCAGGAAGCTGCCACCAAACAAGGGCAATGCCGCCAACCCCGCCAGCGTGAGCAACCCCACCACCACGAGCACGGGACGATAACGCCGTTCGACCCTGGTAATAAGCGCACGGTACCTGTCCTTCAGCCATCGGGTGACGGGTGCGTCGCGCTCGGGGAGTGCACGTCCCGGCAGAAGTGCAAGACACAACGCCGGTGTGACTGTAATCGCCACTACCAGCGAAGCCAGGGTTGCGGTCAAATAGGCGATTGCCAGGGGGGAGAACAGCCGCCCGGCCAACCCAGAGAGCGTGAGCACCGGTATGAGTACCAGTGCAATGGCCAGCGTCGCATAGACAACGGCGCTGCGTACCTCCAGCGCGGCATCGAACACCACCAGGAAGACTGGTGACGGCTGCGCAGCATGCTGATTTTCCCTTAGCCGTCGGTAGACATTCTCAACCACAATGATGGCATCATCAACCAATAGCCCGATGGCAATTGCCAACCCACCCAGGGTCATGGTATTGAGGCTGAAACCTTGTTGGTTGAGGATGGTGACCGCCGCCAGCAGGGACAGTGGAATAGCGGCAAGGGCGATGGCCGAGGTACGCCAGTTAAACAGGAAAAGGGCCACTACTGCCACCACCAGAACCGCACCCAGGGCGAGAGAGCGCCGCACGTTACGGGTCGCGCTCTGGATGAAGTTCGCAGGTCGGAATACCTCAGTATCCAGCACGACCTGCTCGGCTGCGAGTGTCGACCGTAAGCTGGTCAAAGAGCGCTCCAGCGCCTCAGTGACCGCCAGGGTATTGGTGCCGTATTGTCCGGAGATGACCAGTTGTACGCCTGGCACCCCGTTAACAGTGGCAGCGCCGATGGGCGGCTCGGGCGCCGTACGCACCCGGGCGACATCGGCCAGCGTCAGGTTGGCCCCGTCCTGGTGACGCAGGACGGTACGTGCGAGCCGTTCGGTGTCCAGGGACTGACCGTAGGTTTGCAGAACGATGCGCTGGTTGAGGTTATCGATGAACCCTGCACCACGCACCCCGGTGGCACGTCGGGCAACGGCGAGAACGTCATCTAACGCAAGTCCATACTTGACCAGCCGGCGGGGATCGACCTGAATCTGATACTCCTTCACCTGGCCGCCGAAGACCGCCACCTTGGACACGCCGGGTACCGCAAGAAGGCGTGGCTTGAGCGTCCAGTCGGCAAGTGTGCGTAATTCCATAAGCGAACGTCGTGACGAAGTAAGACCGGCCACCAGCACTACACTGGTGGAAGACGTCAGCGGAGACATCCCGGGCGCCTCCACGCCGCTCGGCATTTGCGTCGCCAGCGCTGCAAGGCGTTCACCCAGATTCTGGCGGTCGCGGTAAATATTGCCCCTGGGGTCAAAGGTAACGGTGATAATTGACAGTCCCTGAATCGACTGCGAACGCAGCGTCTGCACGCCCGGCGCACCGTTGACTGCATTTTCAATGGGCTGGGTCACAAGTACTTCGACCTGTTCCGGCGCCAGCCCGGGCGCCTCGGTCTGAATGGACACCTGGGGCGGCGCGAACTCCGGGAAAACGTCGTAGCGGGCACCGGCAAACGCGTAAAGACCGTAGCCGGCAAGCAACAGCGCAAAAGCAATCACTGCACCCCTGTAACGCAGGGAAAAACCAATGACGGCGGCCAGCATACCTGTACGGTGGATTGGATCCATCGGTCTTAGTCGCCAGCCTGGATCTGGCCACGCAGTTCTTCAGAAAGCAGCGTCTGGGCGCCTCTTACCACGACTCGCGGCGACTGAAGCCGTGGAACGAACCAACCCTCCGCGACCGGTATCGCACCAATAAGTTCGCGTCGCTCGAACTGATCCGGCTCATTTTGGATATAGAACCATCTCTTGCCTTGCCACCAGACCACGGCGGATGCAGGAATCCCGGCCCCCGTTTCCTCCGGTCCGACCGGCAGGCGGGCTGTCAGCGTGGTACCGGGTAACAACCCTGCAGCCGCGGCCGCATAGAAAAAGGCCGGGCCCTGGATACGTGGATCGACCTGGGGTGATGGAGAAAGCAGTTGTGCAGTAGTGAGCTGGCCATCGTCACGGGTTACGCTCACTGTTGCGGGTGGCGCCGCCAGGTGGACGCCTGACGGCGCTGCGATCCGCAACAGCGCCTCCTTTTGCATCGCGAGTCGCTGAAAGCCTGGTGCGTTTTCTACCACTGCCAAGGTCAGCGCTGCACCCCATTGTTGCCGTGCGCCACGCTCAAGCGCATCGACTGCGGCTTGCGCCGCGCGTACGCCCGCCTCATCACTGCGCCAGACTGCTTCAGCAGCCTGCAACACCTTGTCCGAAATGTTCCGATCATCCCCATGCAACGCCTGGAGCCGTTCATATTCCCGCCGTGACGCGTGCAAAGCGGCGCTGGCCTTGTCCGCCTGTGCCGTTGCTGCCGCATAGCGATTACGCAGATCGATCAAGCCCTGCAGTGGCAGGACCACGACTAAGGCATCGACAGCCGCACGCCGGGTGCCCGGCACTGCCACAGCCACGGCGATACCGGCCTGTTTTTGTGTAGCAGCATCAAGCATGACCACTGGTCCACCCGCCTTTCTTGCCACCCGCAACGGTGCCTTGACAGGTGCTTCCCGCGCCTGATCCTGGATAAGTTCTTCGCGCCCCTGCATGAATCCCCAAACGGCAAGGACAGCGATCGCCACACCCGCGACCAGAATAGTTACTGATTTCTTCTGCATGCTTTCCCCTTACCGGAACTGTCTCAACGAGACCGCTCGCTCCGCTGCAGGAATAAACCTGTCGGCACCCAACGGCGCGCGCAGTGCATCCTCCAACCGCCCGAGTATCTGCTGCGCCTGTATCAAGGCAGTGGCGCGTGCGAATTCTGCGGTCGCAGTTTCATACTGGGCACTTAGCAACATCAGCTTATCCACCTCACCGACCGTGTAAGCCGTGCTGACAGCGCGTGTCTTTTCTTGCTGATTGCGCAGCAGGGCGTCGGCAGTATCCACCATCCGGGCAGCATGGCGGTAACCTGCCAAGGCCTGCTCCACTTCCGCGATCGCCCTGGCCTGAGTGGCCAGAAAGGCCGCTCCCGCCTTCTTGCGCTGCGCCTCGGCCACAGCGACAGGGCCCTGGTTGTGGTTGAGCAACGGCAGCACAAGTGAGAGCCCGAGCGACCATTTCACCTCGCCAGCGTCCCAGCGATAGCCGGGGCCCAGAGAAATGTCAGGGTACTGCTTCGCAATTTCCAACTGCAGTGCGGACTGACTCGCCTCGTAGTCTGCCAGCGCAGCCAGGATATCGGGCCGACGCAGCAAAGCCTGACGTCGCATCTCGACAGACGGCAACTCGGAAACCGGCGGAAGCGAATCGAAAGCATCGAAAGAAATGGCCACAGCTTCGATGACGTTGCCGGGTACACCGACGGAGGCCGCGACCCGGGCCAGATTCTCGGCCCGCTGCGTCTGGTTGTTCTGCAAGATCAGTGTGGCCTGGTCGAGCGCAAGCCGAGCCTCGGTCGCCTCAGGCCGGGAGCTAAATCCGACGACAAATCTGCGCTCCATTAACCCGACAATCTCATGTTGAAGGTCTCTTTGCCGCTGTACCAGGGCCTCGGTCGGGTAAATTGCCAGCAGGCTACTCCGCACGCGACTGCGCGCTTGCCACAACGCATCCACCTCACGAAGTCTTGCCGCTTGGGCAAGATGTTGTGCCTGTTGAATACGGTAATCCCGTTTGCCGGCCGTTTCGATCGGCACAGCGATGCCCAGACCATTGGTCCAGGGGAGAATGCCTGCAGGTGCATCCGCATTGTACTCAAGCGACGCAAACGCCGTAGGGTTCGGGCGGGCGCCCGCTGTGATGACACCGGCTTGTGCAACCAGACTGCGGGCATGTGCCACATCGAGACCAGGTTGGAAGTAGTAAGCTGCCAGTGTAAGCCTCGCGAGCCCCCAGGATGCTGGTGGCCAGGGGGTAATCGCGTGGTCCAGGGTGTGCTCAAAAAACTGGCGGACGGCGGGACTCGTGAGGCTGCGTGATTCGAACGCCACTTGTTGTGTTCCTGGATCCAGTGGTTTGGGCGTGAAGCTCGCGCAACCGACAAGCCACAGCACCATGCAGGCAATCGACAGGCGCTTCATCTTCTCCATGCTTGACTGGGTGGTCGTTGTGTTTGACCGGAGTATGATAAACAAACAAGGAGAACCGGAAAGTGACGGGAACCTGACCGTTTGGTCATTTTCACTCGCGCTAAAGCCGAAAACCCCGGCAGATCGAAAGATTGGCCCGGTCAGGTTGAGTTGACTGGCTCGGGGAACGTCAGCGTAACGGTTGTACCATGATCAGCTTCGCTGTCGATCGAAACGGTTCCATCATGCAATTGCATGATTGATCGGACGATGGCAAGACCCAGACCGGTGCTTTGTCCCTGCCGTGGCCGAGTCCCGTCGATACGGTAAAAACGGTCGAAAATACGCGGTAGATATTCGGCTGCTATCCCGCAGCCAGTATCGCTCACAACAATCTCGACGACATGATCCCTGGCTGTCTTCACCGCGACGACGACGCGTCCGCCAGCCGGCGTATGATGCAGCGCATTCGCCACCAGATTGCCCAGCGCACGGCGCAAGAGACTGGAGTCCGCGACCAACCGGCCGCGGCCAGCCGCCAGCAGAACGATGTCCAGCTCGTCGGCCATCGCCTGGTAAAAGGCGCACACGGCGTTGATCTCCTGCGCGAGATCCAGCGATTGCTTCTCGAGTTGCTTATCTGGCTGTTCAGTAGAAGCAAGGAACAACAGCCCATCCACCAGGCGGGACAGGCGATCGTACTCGTCCACTGCAGATTCGATACACGCCCGGTAATCCTCACGCGAGCGCCCCCTGGACAGGGCGATCTCCGCTTCGCCCCGGAGAATGTGGAGCGGGGTGCGCAATTCATGGGCGATATTTGCCGAGAAACGCGAGATGCGGGCGAATGAATCTTCCAGTCGCGCCAGCAGGTGATCGAAGTTGGTCGCGAGCGGGCGCAGCTCCGCAGGCCAGATTTGGTCGCCGACCCGACGGTGCAGATGTCCCGCGCCTAACTCATCGACGATTGCGGCGAGTTGGGAGGCGGGCCGCAAGCCCCGACGGGCGATGAGATAACCTGCGGCGATAGCCACCGCCAGTACAAACAAAATGGCCAGTAGCAATGTATTGCGGTAGGCCGCCAGAAATTGCTTGTCTTTCAACAGGCTCATGGCCGCATGCACAGTGTAACGCGAACCTGTCTCGAAGCTGCTGGACATCACGCGGTACATCTTCCCATTCCCGGCAACCCAATCCCGACCGTGCCCATCCACCTGAAACCGCGCGCTGGCAAACAGGCTGCCGCCGCCGGCCGTGGTGATGGACGCAGGACTTTCTGCGATAATGTCGCCCTGTGCGTTCAGTACCCGCAGGTAGATGCCCTGAAAGGTGGTCGCCTCCTGTTCAACTTCCTCGCGCAACGCCTCGTAGCCATTATGATGCAACACTAGTACGGCGCGCATCTCGGCGATCTTGGCCGCCAGGAGCTTATCGTCCTCCTGACGGAGGTGGTTCACTGCGGCCCAGTACAGTATGCTTCCGGCAGAGGCGATCAGCACAACGCTGAGCAGCGCATACCAGACGGTGAGGCGCGTGGCAATCGAACCTTGTCTGGCAATGGCAGACTCAGTCACGCTCGTCGAGAACATAACCGACCCCTCGCAGCGTGTGAATCAACTTTCGATGATACGGACTATCAACCTTCCTGCGCAGCCTGCGGATCGCGGCATCAATGACATTGCTAT
This sequence comes from Oceanospirillales bacterium, assembly GCA_003233115.1. Lineage (GTDB taxonomy): Bacteria > Pseudomonadota > Gammaproteobacteria > Xanthomonadales > SZUA-36 > SZUA-36. The sequence continues at coordinate 2,830 of QIKV01000004.1, read as the reverse complement.
CGCCGTCAAAGTTCATATCCCACAACTGCTCTGCGAGCCGTGTACGGGTCGATACCTCACCGCAATGGCGTAACAGATATTCCAGTAAGCGGTACTCCTGTGGAGCAAGATCCAGCGATATCCCTGCTCTCGAAGCGCGGTGGCGCGCCAGGTCCATTTCAAGGTCAGCAAACCTCAGCACCGACTCCTGCCGCACCGGTCCGCGCCGCAACAGGTTACGCACACGTGCCAGCAATTCGGAAAAAGCGAAGGGTTTGATCAAATAATCGTCCGCTCCCAGGTTCAAGCCCCTGACCCGTTCGGAAACGGCATCCAGCGCGGTGAGTACGATCACGCATTGGTCGGACCGATGTTTCCGGATCTCCTCGAGTACTGACCAACCGTCTTGCTTCGGCAACATGATATCGAGCACGATCACATCGTAATCCCCGGTCATGGCCAGATGAAGTCCATCCACACCATCGGCGGCAACGTCGACCACGAAGCCTTCTTCCGTAAAACCCTGGTTGACGAAGGCTGCCGTCTTGGGCTCGTCTTCAACAATCAAAATTTTCATAGCCTGTCCTGTGAGGCACGAAAAAACTATTTTTCTGCAGTAGCCGGCTTCACTGTCGAGACCTTGACAGAGGGCAAATGCTCAGCACGCCAGCGCATGGATGCGTAAATACGATGGTAACCGGAAGGGTGGTCATAGAAGAGTATTTCCTCCCAGTAGCCCGGTTTCATTTTGCGGTACTCAGAAAGACTCAGAATACCCTCCGAAAATCCTTCGGGTTCACCCGAAGCGTTGAGACCATATAGATCGGCCTCGTTCTCGTTAGCCCGAACAATGCTGTTGGTCACTGGCGTCATGACGAAGAAATAGGTCGAAAACAGAATCGCGAGCAGCGGCAAGCCGGCAATATCGGTCTCATCGCGAACACCCCACTGCGGCCGGTTGAAGCGTCTGAAGCCCCATTTGACGAAGACAAAACCCAACACCAGCACCAAGCCAAAACTCAGCAGCATCTTGGGACCGTGATTTAACACATAGTGGCCCATTTCATGACCCATCACTGCCTTGATCGTGGCTGCGCTGCTGCGATTGAGCAGGTTGTCATTGAGGGAAATTCGCGTTGTACCCATTAACCCACTGACATTTGCGCTGATTCGCTTTGACTGTTTGGAAGCGTCAAACTGATAGACGTTATCGGCGGGCACCCCATTTGCGCGCGCCATTGAAAGAATTTCAGCCTTAAGTTGACCGTTCTCCAGTGGTTGGTAGTCGTTAAAAATCGGCGCAATAAATACCGGCCCAACCATGAGCATTACAGCAAGAAAAATGACCCCGACCACGGAGCCCCAAATGGCCCAGGTCTTGCGTGCTTTACGAATCACTGCGTAGACTATGACCAGCAAAATACTGGCAGCGATCAGCCCGACCAACAAGCCCTTGCCCTGCTCGCCAAACCACGCCATCAAACCAAGGTTCGACAGGCCATATTCGTGCTCACGGTAGTACCCCTGATACCAATTCAGGGGCAGGCCAATGAGCGCGGTGAGCACCACATACTGCAAGGTATAGAGCACGACATGAACTGTTTTTATGTGGGTGAATTTCTCCGCCTGGTTGCGCATCCATACAGAAATCCCGCCACTGAGAAACCACCAGGCAAGCGCAAGCCCAAACAGGTAATTCCAGAGCTGCAACCAATAGCCGCCTTCAAAATAACTGTCTGAACGGGCCAGCGCACCTGCGTCGAGTCGATCAATATACGCCTGGGTGGCCGCAGCTATATCCGCCGGAGAGTTGGATTTTGGTGGTGCCATGACAACGGCTGACGCAACAGAAATGGTCGCAGCCGTTGATGCGGGCTCTGCTCCAGGTGCGGCAAGTACTGCCGTTGAAATCGCGAACAGAGAAATAAGTACAAAAATACGGGAAAGGGACATAAAGCCATAACCGCTCAATGGTATAGAGTTCAGGGTATCATACCGTCCCTTAACTTTCCGGGGACGTGGCGTGCAGCGGATACTTCTGTAACAGGCGTGTTTTGATTTTAGCCATACCTCGATCCCATTGCAATTGCTGGCTTATCTCGTCAAGCTACAATAAATATTCTTGTCTTGGTACCTTCAGGTGGGGGATAGATCCAGATGAACTTGTCAGTCATTATTCCATGCTACAACGAGGTCTCCACGATTGAACAAGTTATTCAATCTGTTATCGATGTTGTAGGAACTGACGGAGAGATAATAGTTGTTGATGACTGGTCTACCGATGGCAGCAGAGAGGTATTGCAGCAGAAAGTCGAAGGCAAAATTACCCGTGTGATTTTCCATGAAATGAATATGGGTAAAGGTGCAGCATTGCGAACCGGGTTTGCCGCAGCCACAAAAAATATTGTCATTGTGCAGGATGCAGATTTTGAATATGATCCGAGTGATTACCCGGCCATGATCGAACCTATTGTAGCGAACCAGGCGGATATGGTTTACGGCTCCCGTTTTCAAGGAAACCGGCCACACCGGGTTTTATATTTCTGGCATCGTGTGGGTAATGGTTTACTTACACTGATGTCAAATATGTTCACCAATCTTAACCTGACCGATATGGAAACCGGTTATAAAGCTTTTCGTCGCGAGGTAATTCAGTCGATTGAGATTGAGGAAAACCGCTTCGGCTTCGAGCCCGAAATTACAGCCAAAGTTGCCCGCGGCGGGTACCGTATCTATGAAGTAGGCATTGGTTATTTCGGTCGCACCTATTCGGAAGGAAAAAAGATTGGTTGGAAAGACGGCATGTGGGCGGTTTGGTGTATTTTAAAATACAATCTCAGGAGAAATCGTT
>QIKV01000049.1 GCA_003233115.1 Oceanospirillales bacterium | reverse complement strand
ATTCAGCCGTTACTCGAACGCCGCGGCCTGGATTAAGGTGTAGGAGGTGTAGGAGGGAGCAGCTTCGCTGCTCGCGATTGATCCAGGTTTGCACCAGGTTTAACAATCGCGACGAGCGGAGCTCGTCCCTCCCACAAGCGAAGCTGCTCCCTCCCACAAGCGAAGCTGCTCCCTCCTACACCCCATCCAAGCATAAAAAAACCCGGCTACGCGTGAGCGTGGCCGGGTTTTGACAGATCGAAAACTACTTACAGCGGATTTACGTTCTCTGCCTGCGGTCCTTTAAGGCCTTCACCAACGGTGAACTCAACCTGTTGTCCTTCTTTCAGGGTCACAAAAACGTCACGCTCGCCTTCACGGGAAATAAAACCAAAACCTTTTTCGTCATTGAACCATTTTACGGTACCAGTGATTGTATCTGACATTGTATTTAACTCTCTTTATAACTAGTTGAAAAACCACCTTCCGGCGGTGACTGTGCTGAAGTAGAACGGGACCGGGGTATATCTGGAAGGAAGTACAACAACCGAACAGACTAAACACTCAATCGCTCGCCACAACTGGCAGCGCGCACATTTTACAATGTTTCTGTATGTATATGCTATAAAAACAATTTTTTATGTTGGTGAAACCAATCCCGAGGATCGCGACCAGCGGAGCTGGGCGCTCCTACGGGTTACTCCACCACCACTGTCTGGAAAATCACCGTACTATCCGACCACCGGTACGGCTTGGGCATGGAATTGTCCGGTCGCTGGGGTGCACCATCGGGCGTGCCCCAGTTCACCTCTATAATCCTGACCGGCAAAGGCTTGTCCGGCTCGATGGTCAGTACGATATCAGCACCGCCCTCCGGCAAACCATACCAGCGCCAGCGCCACCAGTTTTGTGGCTGGTCTTTATCTGGTTCCTTCATTGCGCTGGCTTTCTCAACCGGGCTGCTGGTTGCCTGGCGTTCTTCCGGCAGCGCGACCTTGAAACCATTGACTGAAGCCGCTGAAATGTGCACAGCGCGTGCAAACAACAGGTTGATGTACTCGGCATTCGCCGGTGACTGAAGGTGCAGGCTGATCTCGCGCTGCCCATCGACTACCCGGTCACTTTTGACCTCGAGTGTGGCAGCTTTGAATGCCGGCATCGCAGTTGCGCGAATCAACACCGCCTGATCATAGCCGGGTAAAATCCGGCTGACGTTGGCGTTACGCGCATCGCTCCCCATAAAGTTGCCCAGCCAGGAACCCGCCCGCGCGTCAGGCGTAACCCAGAAACCCTGCTGCTGATCAACATCAATGGCGTAGAAAAGCTCCTCACCCCGCTGGTAACGTGCATCAAAACCACGGTCAAACACGATCATGGCAGTCAAGACCAGCCCGACCCCCAGCAGCACCAGCGCGGGCAGGCCGTTTGCAGGCCTGCCAATATCGCGCAGCAACGGCCACAGCAGCAGTAACACCAGTACGCTGAACACCATCACCCCTTGCGGTAAAGTTGTGCCAAGCGCCAGGTAGACCAGAATCAAAACCGGCAGCAGCAGCAACAACGGAACAATCGCAATCACCATATTCAGTACGATAAAACTTCCGCTCCCTTTGGCGAACCCAAAGTAGCGCTGTAGTGCAACCCCGAGCAATACGGCGCCCAACGGCCAGACAAACAAATACGATGCATTGGGTGCCACATACAAAACCACTGCCGTGAGCGACCACCAAACCAGCAAGGCGGCGCTCCACAGCGAAGGCCGGGTCCTGACACTGCGGAGCCATAGAAGCAAGGGGATCAAAATCAGCAGCAACGTACCTGACCAGGGCCGGCCTGCCAACAGGCTTAGCGCTGCCAAAACCAGCACCGGCACGCTGGCCTCAAGCTTTCCCAAACCACGACTGAGCGCCTCAACAAACCAGACAACCATACCCAGCGTAAGCGTAAAAAAGACGATAAACGGCCACTCACCCTCAGCGATCAGGTACGAAACCCCGGCATCAACACCCCGCAGATAGCTGATCAGGCTTGCAAATACACTGCTGACCAGTGCCAGCAACGCCACCAGCGCCAGTACCCCCAGACCCAGCGATCTCCAGGAAGTTGTACCTGAACGCAGCGCCCCGACCAGCAACCACAAGCCGAACAGCAAAACCGTTACGCCGATAGCCACCGCCGCCCCCTCGCCGTAACTGACCAGTACACCATTCCACCAATTGAAATAGGTCTTGTTGCCGGCAGATTCTGCGGCCTGGGCATCTGGCCAAATGCCCAGATTGGCAAAATGCCGCGCCGTTGCCAATACGTAGTTGGCCTGCTGGGCGAGTGTATCCGGATCCAGATTCTCTGCTGAATCCCCCATCGAATGGTAATCGTGCAGCCCGGAAATGAAGGCAAAATTCAAGCCCGGAACACCTTCGCCCCTGGTGATGCTCAGGTCCGTGTCGTTGGGCATACGCTTGTATACCTCGTAAGTCAGGGAGCTTGCCATCAGGTCCGGCGTTGACTCGAGCAGGTTGTCGATCAGCCAGGCATTCCCTTCGGAGGTTTCAAACATGGTTGAAACACCATGACTTCCGCGTGCCTCAAAGTTCAGGATCAGTCCGGCTTTCTTCGCTGCCGGGTGCTGTCTGAAAAACCCCTGGGCTCCCAGCAACCCCATTTCCTCACCATCGGTGATCAGGAAAACCACATCGTGCCGGGGGGGCGGACCAGCCGCCAGGATGCGGGCCGCCTCCATGATGGCTGCCGTGCCAGAGGCATCATCACCCGCACCCGGACCATCCGCGCGTGAATCGTAGTGTGCCATCAGCACAAGATCCTGGTTCGCAGCGATACCTTCACCCGTGCCCGGCAGGCGGGCAAAAATGTTTTCCACGTTACCGATGATGGTCGGATATTTGGACTGGAAGGGGTGGCGAAAAACGACCGTGGTTTTCTGCACTTCGGTCTCCAGACCAAGTCCCTCAAAATACTGCACAATGTAGTCCCTGACCTCTCGGTTGGCGGAACTGCCCATGGGGTGTGGCCGCGCAGCGATTTTTGCAACATGCTGAGCAAGGGCTGCGTAGTCCAGGCCGGTGTCGGTGCGCGCCGCCGGTGCCTGGCTTTGCTGGTATGCCAATGCCAGCATGGTGAATAAGAAGGTCAGGCTGATGAGCGATTTTAACCAGTGGTTCATTGATTTTCCGCAATAATAAAATCCGGGTAATCTTACCCCATGTAGGAGCGCCCAGCTTAGCTGGTCGCGACCTTTTTTTATGACCAATCATGATCACGGGCAGATCGCGGGCAGATCACGGGCAGCGAAGCTGCATGCTCCTGCGTGGGTGATTTTGGTCGCGACCAGCGTAGCTGGGCGCTCCTACGTTATAATCAGTGCTGCTGAAATGGAGAGCGATGAATGGCAGATGTATTTGACAACCCCATGGGCCTTGACGGATTTGAATTCGTTGAGTTCGCATCCCCTCAACCGGGTGTACTGGAACCGGTGTTCGAGATGATGGGCTTTGCCGCAGTAGCGAAACACCGCTCCAAAAACGTGACACTGTTTCGCCAGGGTGAAATCAATTTCATTCTGAACGAGGAACCAGGCAGCCACGCGGCCTACTTCGCCGAAGAACACGGCCCCTGCGCCTGCGGAATGGCTTTCCGGGTCCGGGATTCCCACCTGGCCTATGAACGGGCACTTGCATTGGGGGCGCAACCCATCGATATCCCCACCGGACCGATGGAGTTACGCCTGCCGGCGATCCGGGGTATCGGCGGTGCACCCCTGTATCTGATCGACCGCTACAAGCAGGACAGAAGTTTTTACGCTATTGATTTTGAATTCTTCGAGGGTGTAGACCGTCACCCCAAAGGATGCGGGTTCAACTTGATCGACCACCTGACCCATAACGTCTATCGCGGGCGTATGGAATACTGGGGGAGTTTTTACGAGCGCATCTTTAATTTCCGTGAGCTCCGTTATTTCGATATCAAGGGTGAGTACACCGGACTCTTTTCCAAGGCCATGACCGCACCCGACGGCAAGATCCGCATTCCATTAAATGAGGAAGCATCCAGGGGTGTCGGGCAGATAGAAGAATTCCTGATGGCCTACAACGGCGAGGGTATCCAGCATATCGCTCTGATTTGCGACGACCTGATCGAATGCTGGGACGCGCTCAAGGCCAGGGGCCTGCCATTCATGACACCGCCACCGGATACCTATTACGAAATGCTGGAAGAACGGCTGCCGGGCCACGGCGAACCGGTCGAAGAGCTCAGCATGCGCGGCATCCTGCTGGATGGGTCCACCGAAAATAATGACCCGCGCCTGCTGCTGCAAATATTTTCTGAAACCATGGTCGGACCCGTATTTTTCGAATTTATCCAGCGTAAAAAAGACGAAGGATTCGGCGAAGGCAATTTCACTGCATTGTTCGAATCCATGGAACGTGACCAGCTACGCCGTGGCGTAATCAGTACCGGGGATGCAGCCTGAAGGCCGCCAGGGATACTTTATGAACATCAAGAAAATTCACCACGTGGCCTACCGTTGTAAAGATGCCAGGGAAACGGTCGAATTCTACCGGGACGTGCTTAACATGGGCCTGGTTTTAGCCATAGCCGAAGATTTTGTACCCAGCACCAAGGCACCCGACCCCTATATGCATATTTTCCTGGATGCCGGTCAGGGCAACGTGCTGGCATTCTTCGAGATACCCAACTCACCCCCCATGGGCCGTGATGAAAACACGCCTGACTGGGTGCAGCATATCGCCTTTGAAGTTGAAGATATGGATGCATTGCTGGCGGCTAAAGATCACATCGTTGCGGCCGGCCTTGATGTCATCGGCCCCACCGATCATCACATATTCAAGTCGATCTATTTCTTTGATCCCAATGGTCACCGCCTGGAGCTATGCGCCAATGTCGAGCGCCCGGGCGCACTGGAAAAACTGCACGAAGTCGCGCCTGCAATGATCGCAGAGTGGAGCCGCACAAAACGCGCGCCCCGACATGCCGCCTTCCTGCACGAGAAAGAATTTACCCTGGATGGCTAGGCCTGACATAAATGGCAGCATTATCACCAAAGACCCTCTACGATCAGGCTGTTCAACATATGAACGCCGGCGACTACGCACCGGCGCTGCAGGTCCTGTCCAGATTATGCGGGTTGAGCCCGGCTAAGCCGGAAATCTGGTATTTGCTCGGCGAGGTCCAACGGCGTGCCGGTGACCTTGAGGCCAGCGAACAGGCGCTCAAGCAGGCGCTAACCTTGCAACCCCGCTTTATCGCGGTCCTGAATCAGCTCGCCCAACTACAGCGCAATGCAGGCCGGCTCGACGAAGCTTCCAGCCATTACCGCAAGGTACTCGAGATTGAGCCGGGTAACCTGCGGGCGCTGCATGACCTTGGCCTGGTGCTCAAGGCAATCGGTCACTGGGAAGAAGCCGAACAGGTATTGCGTAAGGCAGCCGGGCTGGCGCCAGACAATCCCAATGTGCAACAGAATTTTGGTTCGGTATTGCGCCTGACCGGGCGTACCGAGGAGGCGATCAAGGCGCTCAAAAGAGCAGTGGAACTGGCGCCGGACAATGCCGACCACCACCATTGGTTGAATGAACTGCTGTGGATGCAGGGCGATTCGGACTTCCTGCAATCCTATCACCAGGCCAGGCAACGACGCCCTGATGACCCCGGCCTTAGCCTGCACCTCGCCACCCACCTGATGTTTGCCGGCCGCCTGGATGAAGCCGAACAGGAACTGCGTGGGGCGCTGCACAAGGCCCCCGAGCGCTTTGACCTGCACATGACGCTCGGCAGCGTGCTGAATGAACGCGAATGCTGGGATGAGGCCCTGTTGGAGTTTGAAACTGCGCTGCAACAAAGCCCGAACAACACCACTATTCTTGATGGCTTGGGGATCCTGGTGCTGGGTATGGGTGACGCCGACCGTGGCCTGCAGATTTATGCACAGTTATTGCGCTACGAACCGGACAACATCGCGTTCTGGGCCAACCTTGCAACAGCCTACCGGATGCTGGGCAGGGATGAGTACCACTGGCTTTACGATATGGACAATCTGTTGTTTGCCGGCCAGATCGAAACCCCGCCCGGCTATGCCAACCTGGATGAATTCAACGCCGAACTGCTGCACGAGCTTGAGCAGTGGCACTTTGACAAACAACACCCACTGCACCAGTCCGTCAAAGGCGGCACACAAACGGCAGACCACCTGTTTAACGTGGACCGGCACACGATCCAGTTGCTTAAAAACGCGATGCTGGACCAAATCCGTGCTTTCGATGCGACCCTGAAACCCGACCCAACCCACCCGACACTTAAAAACATCCCCAAAGACGTTGTATTCAGCGGCTCCTGGTCCATCCGTAACCCGGCGGGAGGTTTTCATATGAACCACCACCATATCGAAGGCTGGTACAGCGGTCCTTACTATGTCTCGTTACCCGACGTTATCCAAGCAGATGACCCCGAGCACCAGGGCTGGGTCACCTTTGGCCAGCCGGGCTTAAAAGCCATCGAACCCCTGGAGCCCGACCTCTACGTACAACCAAAAGAAGGCATGATGGTGTTGTTCCCGTCCTACATGTGGCACGGCACTATCCCGTTTTACGGCACCGATCAGGTTCGCGTAACCGTCGCGCAGGATCATGTGGGGGTTCCTTGAAAGTCCTGCACATCGGCAAGTATTTTTCGCCCTTCAGTGGCGGACTGGAAAACTACCTGCGCGATGCGATGGTCGCACTTGCGCAGCGCGGGGTTGATTCTGCCGCCCTTGTGCATCGCCATTCCCTGTCACTGAAAACCAGCAAGGAAACCTTCAACGCCGCCGGACACACCTTCCCGGTGGTCAGAACCGCTATGTGGGCGAAGCTGCTGTTTGCCCCCATCAGTCCAGGCTTTCCCTGGCACCTGCAGCGTCTGGTCAAGTCCTTCAGACCGGACATCCTGCACCTGCACCTGCCCAACCCTTCTGCCTTCTGGGCGCTCTTGCTGCCATCAGCCCGGCGCATTCCGTGGGTGGTGCACTGGCATGCAGATGTCATTACTTCACGCCAGGGTTGGCCGTTGAAATTATTTTACCGGCTGTACAGGCCGTTTGAACGGGCGCTGTTGAAACGCGCAAAGGTAATCATTGCCACGTCCCTGCCCTATCGTGATTCGAGCATCCCCCTGCAGCCATGGCTCGCCAAATGCCAGGTCGTGCCGTTGGGCGTGGATGCCGACAGGTTCGTGGAGAGCACCAGCAAAGTCGACTCCTCCTGCGAACCCGCCCCTTTACAAGTCCTGGCGGTCGGCAGACTGACTTACTACAAAGGATTCCGCTACCTGATCGAAGCTGCGGCCAGGGTCACAAACATCCATGTTAACCTCGTCGGCCATGGCGACCAGGTGAAAGAACTCAAGGCACTCGTAACCTCACTGGATATACTGGACAGGGTAACCTTCCATGGTTTACTGAGTGACGCCAGGCTGGCGCAGCAGATGATACAAGCCGACTGCATCTGCCTGCCTTCGATCGAACGGACTGAGGCTTTCGGCCTGGTGTTGCTCGAGGCCATGTACTTCGGCAAGGCCACCGTGGTCAGTGACGTACCGGGTTCGGGCATGGGGTGGGTCATCGATGACGGCGTCACCGGGCTCAAGGTGGAACCAGCCGCTGCCGATGCACTGGCAGCGGCGTTTGCACGGCTGGGTGCGAACCGCGCAGAACTGGCCAGGATGGGTGAACGCGGCAAACAGAAATTTGACCGGCAATTTGAAATCAACCACGCTATCGAGGGGCTCATGGAAGTGTATCAACAGATAGTGCCGGCACATTCATCGACAGGTGGTGGGTTTTCACCGTGATGACCGGCGCTGCAGAAAATATCCGGCATGAGAGCCCTGCGCTGTCCCTGCCCCACTGTGTTGTAATCATGCCCGCACACGACGAGGCCCGGGATATCGGCTTTGTCATTGGTGAGATCAACAGGCACTGCAGTTTCCCGGTGGTGGTCGTTGACGATGCCAGCACGGATAACACCGTCCGGGTCGCCAGGCAAGCCGGTGCGGTGGTGCTACCGCTGGCGGTGCAACTCGGTGCCTGGGGCGCAACCCAGGCCGGTTTGCGCTACGCACTCAAACATGACTACGCCTATGCCATCACCATGGATGCAGATGGCCAACACCTGGCAGAGTCACTGCCGGCGCTGCTGCAACCCATTATTGACAGGCAGGCTGATGTCACCATCGGTACCTGCACAAGACGCGGTTCAGCCCTGCGTAAAATCGCCTGGAGCCTGATGAAGCGCGCCTCTGGCTTAAGACTGGAAGACCTGACCTCCGGCTTGCGGGTATACGACCGCCGTGCCATCCGCAGACTGTCCGCGTGGCAGGCCACGCTACTGGAATACCAGGACGTTGGCGTGCTGGCCATGCTGCAATCTTCAGGTTTCTCCATCCAGGATGTGGAAGTCGAAATGTTGCCGCGCCAGCACGGCATATCCAGGGTGTTTTATTCGTGGACCTCCGTCATCTATTACATGGCCTACACGCTGCTGCTAAGCTTCACGAAACGTGGCATGAAACACAAATCAGAATCAATGTAGGAGCGACCAGCAAAGCTGATCCCTCCTACACTATAATATCCGCACACTTTAAAGAAGAATCGGCAGATGGTTGCAGTAATCACAGGCATTATTGGTATTGTCACGGCGATCTCCATCGTGATCCTGATCCGCAAGGATCACCTGAACGTGCGCTACGGTCTGTGGTGGATGACGGCTGCGATCATGTTTGCCTTGCTGGGTTTGTTTCCGGCGATTTTCGATGGTATTGCAAAATACCTCGGCGTGGCTTACCCGCCTATTCTGGCGCTGACCATCGGTGTGGTGGTGCTGGTGATCAAGATCCTGGTGATGGATATCGAGCGCTCCCGCAATGCGGTCAGGGTGCAGCGCCTGACCCAGCGCATCGCTTTACTCGAATCCGACCTGCGGGAAATGCAGGGCAAGGCCGAAGAAGCCAATGATGCAGCCAACCACGGTGAGTTGGATGATTTACGCAGTGAGTAACGACTGCGTGCTGAACGACCGCACGATGATAGCAGCCTGAGTCTGTGGGTCTTTTGACACTGTATACCGGATTGCTGCTGCCCTGGCTGGGCGGCGCACTGTGGCTGGCATTTGCTGAATCCCGCTTCGAGCCACACAGTCACCCCAATCGTATTCGCCAGGCAGGCTATGGCTTTTTTCTGGGTTACGCAGTGTTATTCCTGGCCATTGTCGCCAGCGACTGGTTGACTGCAACTACGTCCTGGGCCGGCTTGATGCTTTTCCTCGGGGTTTTTGCCGCCAGCGGTGGACTGGCAGTGTGGCTGACCCCGGGTTCTGTGAACCCCGATCCCACACCACCATGCAGCTCAAAAGGCACCGCAGTCAAGCTACTGGCAGTGCTTATAGTGGTCTGGATGACAGTGCACCTGGTCATTATTGCCGTGGATATATTTACCCAGCCGCTCTACCCCTGGGATGCCTGGTTGGCCTGGGTATACCGGGCCAAGGCCTGGTTCCTGGCAGGCAACATGGCCGCTGTGGTCGGGCCGGCTGAATGGGTCTCCGCCAACACCACAGATATTTATATGATTGATGCGTGGAGGTACCCGCTGTTTGCGTCTGTCATCCCGTATTGGTCTGCGCTGAGCCTCGGTAGCTGGAGCGAAACACTGGTCAACCTGCCGGTGTTGTTCGCGGGTGTCGCAATCGGCATGGGCCTGTATGGCCAGTGCCGGGAACACGGCCTGGGGGTAACACCCAGCCTTGTGTGCTGTTATTTGCTCTATTCAATCCCGATCTTTGCCACCCACATTGCGCTGGCGGGTTACGCCGATATCTGGATGGCGGGCTTTACCGGCCTGGGCTTTATCGCTGTTATCAGGGCAGCTATTATCAAGTCTTCTGGCATGGGCAGCACCGGCCCGGGGGCAAAATATGGGCTGCAGATGGTGCTGGGACTGGTGATGGTGGCACTGGGAATGCTGGTTAAAAATGAAGGTGCAGTGTGGTTCCTGGCCGTGCTCGCCTTGCTGGTGCTGATCAGCTACCGCGCACGCGTACCGGTTCTGATCATCGCGGCTACGGTGGTGGTGGCTTTATTGGGCTTTGCTGTGGGCGTCACCTACATCAACATACCGCTACTTGGCACACTGGGTGTTGTCGACGGTCGGCTGGTTATCCCGTTCATCGGCAGTTTTGCACTGGAACTACACAATATCTGGCGGGTTTACTGGGACAATTTCTTCACCATGGGAAGCTGGAACCTGTTGTGGGTTCTGGTGCTGGTCAGCCTGTTACTCAGCTTCAAACCAACAACCGACTTATCCGCCCGGCGGATTCAACGCATCGGGCTGGTCTTTTTCAGTATTTTCCTGGCCACACAACTGTTTATTTTCGGCCTGACCGATCAGGGTCTGTGGGCTGATACCTTTACCGCTATCAATCGCTTGCCACTGCATTTCGTCCCGGCACTGTTGTTTGCTGCGTTCATCACACTGCAAGCCCGTTTCGGGGTGGCAGGGGTCAGCTCTGCGGATGGCAGGGACGAACTTCATCCGGCGCACTTTTCGGCTCAAGACAGTGCTCGCGAACGGTGTAACCGCTCCCTCCTCAAGCCCGTCATAGCCACGGTGCTGGCTGCCGGTGTGGTGATGGCGGGGCTATTGGTCTACCTGGCAAGTGACCTTCCTGATGACCTTCCCGATAAAGCCGTCGGCTCACTGGATTATCCTGCTGCGGGTTTCAGTTTTGCATTCGGCTCTGGTTATCCCAGCGGGAACCTTATGGTTGTGGATGGGTTTGCAAATGGCTATGCCCTGCTCTCCAGCGGTCCTGTGAGTATCCAGGCCGATACCCATCAAGTTTTGGCCTACCAATGGATACCCACCGAGCAACAACAGGAGGCGGCATTTTTCTGGCGCCAGCAAGGCGAGCCGGACAACGTGATCAGAACGGATATCACAATACCCGGTACGCATTTAATCGACTTGTCTGCGGAAACTGGCTGGCAAGGTGAAATTATCGAATTCGGCTTCCTGGTGGCCGGGCAGAAGACTGAACCGGTGGACATTGGCCAGCTATCTTTGAGCCCTGACAGCCTGCGCGTCCGGTTGCAATTAATGTGGCAAGGCTGGACAGCATTTGAACAACGTTCACAGCACTCCATCAACTTTCTGCAAGGCGGGGATTCCCGGCAGCCGGTGCGCTTGCCATTGCTGGTCATTGCGTGGCTGCTGGTCAGTGTACTGATCATGGCCGTGATGCCCACCAGGGGGTTGTCTGTCTCACGCAGCAAGACCGTGCTGATGTACGCGGGTGTGTTTTTCCTGGCGGGCTGGATGCTGTTGGATGTTCGCTGGAGCGTCAACAGCTTTAAACAGGCCGGCTTAATGCTGCAAACCCAGTGGCAGGCAGATGATGAACAACGTTCAAGCAATGACCTGGATGGTGAAATCTATCAGTACGTACAACGGCTGAAAACCGATGTGCTGGGCGATAAGACTGCCCGAATCCTGATCGTCGGCGACGAAAGCGCCATAACCTACTACCTGCTGCGCGCCAAATACCACTTGTTGCCACACAGCGTACATACGGCAGGTTACTTCGATAAGAAACTTTCACCCCAATCCCTGGACTTTGTCATTTTCTTCGGTCAGCCCGACGGCATAACAAAAGTACCCGGATGGAATGCCGCCTGGCAAAACGCCCTGACCGAAGTAGACCGCAGCAACTGGGGCGCGGTTTACAAGGTAGAAGGAGGGAGCAATACAGGATGGCAATAAACACAGGCTTTGCTATAGTGAAAGAAACACCAGGATCAGGCAGACAGCGTATGAACTCGGATTTGAAAGTTATAGCTGACAGGAAGCAGGAAAAAGTCGCTACTGGGAAAAAAACTACCGACCAGGCAACGGATAACCAAGCGGGCGCAGACGAACCCAAACAAGATGAAATTATTGAGATAGTCCACCAACCGGATATGCAGGAGCACTACCTGGGGGGTGATTATTCATCAGCCATCATCAAAAAAATACGCAAAGACCCGACTGCGATCGGTAAATTATTCAAGGAAGGGAAATACCCCTACACCGACCGCATCCCGCGCAGAACCTACAATCAAGAAAAAGCCAAACTCCAGATCGAACTGCTGAAAGTGCAAAACTGGGTAAAAATGACCGGTCAAAAAATCGTGCTCATTTTCGAAGGTCGTGATGCTGCTGGCAAGGGTGGTACCATCAAGCGTTTCATGGAACACCTCAACCCCCGTGCCGCCAAGGTCGTGGCACTGGAAAAGCCCACCGAGCAGGAACAGGGTCAATGGTATTTTCAACGCTACGTCGTGCACCTCCCCACCCGTGGCGAAATCCTGTTTCTGGACCGGTCCTGGTATAACCGCGCCGGCGTTGAGCGGGTGATGGGCTTTTGTAACTCAAGGGAATATCTTGAGTTCATGCGTGAATGTCCCGAATTCGAACGCATGCTGGTGAATTCTGATGTCAAGCTGTTCAAATATTACTTCTCCGTGACCAGAAAGGAACAACGCGCCCGTTTTGAGTCCAGAAAGGAAGATCCGTTAAAACAGTGGAAAATGAGCCCCGTGGACCAGGCGGCCATTGATCTGTGGGATGAGTACAAACACGCCAAGGAAGCCATGTTTTTTTATACAGACACCGCTGCGTGCCCCTGGACCATTGTTAAATCAGATGACAAAAAGCGTGCCCGGCTCAACTGCATGCAGCATTTCCTGTCGAACCTAAGTTATCCCGACAAAGACCTGAGTGTGGTTAGTGGCGCTGACCCGCTAATCGTAGGCTCACCCAAACAGGTCCTGCACAAAGACATTCTGACAGGCGACTGGCCCCACCAGTAGGAGGGGCCAGCGTAAATGACAGAAATTCCTGCGAGAAAAAATATTATTTTCCTGGCTGGACTACATCGCAGCGGTACATCCCTGCTGCACAGGATAATTTGTGGGCACCCGGAAATCAGCGGTTTTTTGGGTACCGACGTACCCGAAGATGAAGGGCAGCATCTACAAACTGTGTATGAACCGGGCTCAAGCTTCGGTGGTCCGGGAAAATTTGCTTTTGATACCCGCTCGCACATGGACGAGTCCCATCCGCTGGCGACCCCGGAGAGTGCGAAAACAATTTTTGCCTCGTCAGAAAAATACGTGGGTAGCTTTCGGCACAGGTAAAGCGCCAAGTGCATGATACAAAGCAATTTCAGCTGCACGATAGGTTCGAAATCCATACGCTTTTCTGGTAGTCAGTTTTGC
>QIKV01000141.1 GCA_003233115.1 Oceanospirillales bacterium | reverse complement strand
AGACGAAAGGAACCGGGTTGTTCGTGTGAGCAGTATGCTTCTGGCCGGTCTGAGCGTCCGACATTTGTTCAACATTGCCGTGGTCGGCGGTAATCAGTAACTCACCGTTGGTTGCGCGCACGGCCCTGAAAACTGTAGCCAGGCAGGCATCGACCGCTTCGACCGCAGCGATGGCCGCCGCTAGGCTGCCGGTATGGCCCACCATGTCCGGATTTGCCACATTGCAGATAATGACATCAAAGTTGCCGCCACTTATGGCCTTGTCCAGTTCGTGGGAGAGCTTTTCTACGCTCATTTCAGGCTGCATATCGTAGGTAGCCACGGCGGGTGATGGCACCAGCAAGCGTTGTTCCCCGGGGAAAAGTGATTCATTACCACCATTGAGGAAAAAAGTGACATGCGCATATTTTTCTGTTTCTGCGATACGTAGTTGTGCCAGGCCATGTTCTGCCAGACTTTCTCCCAGCAGTCCTTCCAGGTGTTGGGGTGGAAAGGCAATGTCTGCCGGCAACCCCTGCTGATATTGTGTCATGCAGACAAAGGCAGAAAGATCCGGTTGCGCGCGCTGGAAGCCTGAAAAGTCATGTTGCGTAAAAGCCTGACTGATTTCACGGGCGCGGTCGGAACGAAAGTTGATAAAAATGACGGCATCATTGGGTTTGACACCAGGGTAGCCGTTGATCACGGTCGGGCTGACGAATTCATCATCCTCATCCCGCTCATAAGCAGCGTGAAGCGCAGTGTCAGCCTCGGCACTATTGAATAATCCCCGACCGTTGACCAGTGCGTTCCAGGCCTTCCGGAGCCGTTCCCAGCGCTGGTCGCGGTCCATTGCGTAATAGCGACCGCAAACCGTGCCGAAGGCAGCCTGGTCATAAGCATCCAGGCACGCCTGCATTTTACTGAGAGAGGGTGCGGCGCTGCGTGGCGGTGTATCACGTCCATCCAGAAACGCGTGAACCCTGATGCGATGAGCACCCTGTTCGACCGCCAGGCGGACCATTGCCAGGAAATGATCTTCATGTGAATGTACCCCGCCTGGTGAGAGCAGACCCATGATGTGTAAAGTGGAGGCATGGTCGCGGCTGGCATGTATGGCTTTGCACAGCGCCTTGTTGCCGGCCAGGCTGCCGTCTTCTACCGCTTTGCTGATACGGGTATAGTCCTGGTACACAACACGACCGGCACCGATATTCATATGCCCGACTTCGGAGTTACCCATCTGGCCGGCTGGCAGCCCAACGGCTTCACCGGAAGTTTCAATGGTGGTGTGGCAGCCCAATGCGTTGATCTGATCCCAGCAAGGCGTATGGGCCTGGCTTATGGCGTTGTCATCGGCGTCTTCCCTGCAGCCCCAGCCATCCAGTATCATCAGTATCAACGGGCCGGCCATTGAAGTTTGATTTTTGTTGTTGTGCATGCAATTCCTACAAAATATTTCGACACGAACCTTGCAAATTCAAGCCTGAGCCACAACATGACAGTGGCGCGAAGACAGTGGCGTGCCTGCAGTTTATTGGCAGGTTCGAAAAAATGTTTTTTCGAACCGGTATGATGGCAGACATATTATTTCACATCATCCGGTTTGTCGCTTTTAAAAAGCGCCTGTTTCAATATTTTGTTGAAGGAGTATCAGAGCTATGGACCAATTGATTGAATTCGCGGGTAAGCACGGCGCACTGGTTGCCGGGTTTGCCGCTGTCGTACTGTTGTTGGTCTGGACGGAGATTGGCCGGCATACCCGGGGCTATACTGAACTCACGCCGGTGCAGGCCGTACGTAAAATGAACCAGGATCAAACCAGTGTGGTGGATATATCAGCGCCCGCAGATTTTTCCAAGGGCCACCTCAGTGGTGCAAAAAATATTGCTCTGTCACGAATCACTGATGCAGACCCTGAAATAAACAAGATCAAGGCCGGCCCGATACTGGTGGTGTGCAAGAACGGCAACAGTGCCTATCAGGCGGCTGCCCGGCTGCTAAAACTGGGTGCAGCAGATGTGGCTATCCTCAAAGGCGGCGTGATCCAATGGAAGGCAGACCAGTTCCCTCTGACACGTAAGTAATCAGTAATTTTCCAAACCAGCAATCTGGTTATTCAGATGGCGAAATGAGATAATTTTCCTCAGGCGCTCAAATATGAAAGAGCGACTGAATCATTCAAACTAAACGAGATCGATTACCATGGCAGAAGAGCAGACCCCGGAAGTAGCTGCAGAAGAACCGCAGCAAGCACAATTCCAGCTCCAGAAACTATATATGAAGGATGTTTCTTTCGAGCTCCCCAATGCGCCACAGATTTTTCAGGACGATGGACAGGTTGAGATCAAGATGAACCTCGCCCAAAGAGTAGAGAGCCTTGCTGACGGTGTCCACGAAGTGATTTTGACCGTCACGGTGACGGCCAACCTCGGTGAGAAAACGGCTTACCTGGCCGAAGTGCAGCAGGCTGGAATTTTTGCAATCTCCGGCCTGAACGAGCAGGCAACGCACGCGGCAGTGAATACACTCTGTCCGCATACACTGTTCCCGTACGCCCGCCGGGCCATCACCGATCTGGTAGCAGATGGTGGCTTTCCTCCGCTGGTATTGCAGCCGATCAATTTTGACCAGATCTATGCTCAACGTATGCAGGAAGCACAGGCACAATCCAATGGCGCCGGGGATATGGAAGTCCAGGGTAACGCCTGATTTGACTGCCTCATGCAATGATGCGGACTAAGGTGCCCGTAATCGCAGTGCTGGGGGCGGGGTCCTGGGGTACCGCCCTGGCTTTGCAACTGGATCGCAGTGGTTCCCGCTGTATCTTGTGGGGCCGCGATACAGAGTATGTCTCACTGATTCGCTCCAGCCGTTGCAATAGCCGCTATTTGCCGGGGATTGAAATACCGGCAACCATCAAACTCGAAACAGACATCATCACAGCGGTGAAGTCGGCAGACCATGTGTTACTGGCAACGCCCAGTTATGCCTTTGCTGCGACCATCAAATCTATCTGTGATGTGCTGGTGCCTGGTCAGGGTATCGCCTGGGCATGTAAAGGCTTCGAGTTGGGTAGCGGTCGTTTTTTACACCAGGTTGCAGCTGAACTGTTGCCGCCAGGTACGCCAGTGGCCATTGTGACCGGGCCTTCATTTGCAAAGGAAGTCGCCATGAATCTGCCTACTGCTGTGACGGTGGCAGGGCCGGACAACTGTTTTACCAGCACCCTGGCCGCTGCCCTGCACGGTGGGCGTTTCCGGGCATATACCAGCGAAGACATAATCGGAGCAGAATTGGGTGGTGCCACCAAGAATGTTATGGCGGTGGCAACAGGTATCTGTGACGGTATGAGATTGGGCGATAATGCCCGAGCAGCACTGATTACCCGTGGCCTGGCGGAGATGACGAGGCTGGGTATAGCTTTAACCGCAAAGCCCGAAACATTAATGGGCCTGGCGGGTGCGGGTGATCTTATTCTGACCTGCACTGGTGATCTGTCACGCAACCGGCAACTGGGCTTTCTGCTTGGGCAGGGTAAAACACTGGAGCAGGCGCTGGATGAAATTGGGCAGGTTGTCGAGGGTGTCAATAGCGCAGCCGAAGTACAGCGTCTGGCTACCCGGCACAAAATAAATATGCCGATCTCGGAGCAGGTCAACGGCATCATTCACAAGGGCTGGGACCCGGTTGAAGGTGTGGCCCGGTTACTGGCCCGGGAGCAGACGGCGGAGCACATCGGCTAACCTGATTGATATTTTTTAAAACCCAATTGCCGCCAGGCTTCATATAAACCCACTGCAACGGTATTGGACAGGTTGAGGCTGCGTGAGCCATCAGCCATAGGCAGGTGCAGGCAGTGTTCATCTCCTGCATCTGCCAGCAACTTTGCGGGCAGGCCACGGGTTTCAGGCCCGAACAGCAGGCCATCATCGGAGTGGAATTCAGCCTGATCATAGCATTGCCGCCCACGGGTGCTGAACGCCCAAATCCTCATGTCAGGGAATTGCGCCCTGAAGCTATCCCAGTTTACGTATTGCCGTACGCTGACCAATTCGGCATAGTCCAGCCCAGCCCGTTTGACCCGTTGGTTATCAAGCTGAAATCCCAGCGGTCCTACCAGGTGCAGGCAAGCACCGGTATTGGCGCACAGGCGGATGATATTGCCTGTATTGGGCGGGATTTCTGGCTGGTAGAGGATGATATGCAGGCTCATAGCAGATGCCAAGTCAGATTCTTCTGTCGGGCAGCATAATTGTAAACACACAAAGGGTGGGCAACAAGTTACCCACCCTACAATACCGATCGATGAAAACTCTGTCTTCAGTAGCCACGGCGAAAACCGGCCTTATATAGCGTTTCATTGGTGATTCAGCCTATTTTTCAAATTTTGCGACGAAACGAAAGCCTGATCAGTAAAGGCTTTCATGCCTCCCGTACAGGGCGCAGACCGGGCGGAAAATGTCGCAGGCCTTGTATGTATATGAATTGGTAATACTATTTTGCCATTATAGCCGAATAGACCATACGTCGAAGTACATTTGACAGTACTTGTTTCGGCCGGTATCGTTTACCATGCTAAACACAATATATTGTGTTTAGTATGAGGGGAAGGCACAATAACTTGTGTACACAATCAAATAAAACCAAATGATTATGCAGGATAATTCATGAACAGTGTTCGGGTTGAGGCCATAAGCACTGATATTCAAGCAGTTCCTTTCCAGGAAGCATCGCTCGATATCTGGGATAAAAAGTACCGCTTAAAATCAAAAGTCGGCGAATGCATAGATGCCAGTATCGATGACACTTATAAAAGAGTGGCACGCGCAATATCCAAAGTAGAAAAAACCAGGGAACTGCGCGAACAGTGGTATGAATCATTCTTGTGGGCGCTGCGCCGCGGCGCCATACCCGCGGGAAGAATTATATCCAACGCCGGGGCGCGCGAGCATAAGCCAGCGACCTCAACAATTAATTGCACCGTGTCTGGGACAATCAAGGATTCCATGAATGGCATTCTTGACAAGGTACACGAGGCTGGACTGACGCTGAAAGCGGGTTGTGGTATTGGTTATGAATTTTCAACGCTGCGCCCCAAAGGTGCGTACGTGTCCGGCGCGGGTGCTTATACTTCCGGCCCCCTGAGCTTTATGGATATTTATGACAAAATGTGTTTCACCGTGTCTTCCGCTGGCGGTCGGCGGGGTGCCCAGATGGCAACGTTTGAAATTGGGCACCCGGATGCGATGGAGTTCATCCGGGCCAAGCGCGAAGATGGTCGCCTGCGACAATTCAATTGCTCATTGTTGATTACTGATGAGTTCATGCAGGCCGTGGCCGATGAAAGGGACTGGTCGCTGGCTTTTCCCATAACGCCGGAAGAAGCACTGGAACTGGATTTGGACGATCCGGAGCAGGTCTTGTGGCGGGAATGGCCTTTGGTTGATGATTATGTCATGCGGGAAGACGGCCTGGTGGCTTGCAAGGTATACAAGAAAGTACCCGCACGTCGCATGTGGGACATGATTATGTCATCCACCTATGACTTTGCAGAACCGGGTTTTATCCTGATCGACCGCATCAATGAAATGAACAACAACTGGTTCTGCGAGAATATCCGGGCAACCAATCCCTGTGGTGAGCAGCCTTTGCCGCCTTATGGTGCCTGTTTGCTCGGCTCTGTCAACCTCACCCGCTTTGTTGATAAGCCTTTTACAGCAACTGCGGGGTTCAACTGGGATGAATACCGGAAAGTGGTGAAGGTCTTTACCCGTATGCTTGATAATGTAGTTGAAATCAATGGCTTGCCATTAGGAAAGCAGCGCGATGAGATTGAACGGAAACGACGGCATGGTATGGGTTTCCTGGGCCTTGGTTCGACCCTGGCCCTGCTGGGTTTAAAGTACGGGTGTGAAGAATCGTTGCAGTTTACAGAAAAAATTGCCCGTGAAATGGCTATTGCAGGGTGGCAGGAAGCGCTGCAGCTAAGCCGGGAGAAGGGGCCGGCACCGTTGATGGCGGAGGAGTTCAAAGTCAGCGCGGCGATGTTACGTAAACGGCCGGAAATGGCAGAAGACGGGTTCAGGGTAGGAGATTCCATCTGTGGCTCGGTACTGCATGCAAAATATAGCCGCCATCTGCAGCAGGTTGCAGAGTTTGAGCCGGAATTGGTTGAGGCGCTGGTACAGGAAGGCGCCCGTTTCACACACCATACCTCCATCGCCCCAACCGGTACGATATCACTATCGCTGGCGAATAACGCCTCCAATGGAATTGAGCCGAGTTTTGCCCATCACTACAGCCGCAACGTGATTCGTGAAGGCAAGAAAAGCAAAGAAAAAGTAGAAGTGTTCAGTTACGAGTTGCTGGCCTATCGTGAGTTCGTAAATCCGGATGCGATGCCGGGTTCAGAGAAAGCAGAAACAAAGTTGCCGGAGCAATTCATGGCGGCAGACGAAATTTCGCCGACAGAGCATGTAGATATCCAGGCGGCGGCGCAGAAATGGATTGATTCATCAATTTCCAAGACTGCCAATGTGCCGACTGACTATCCGTATGAAGATTTCAAATACATATACACTTATGCCCACAGCAAAGGGCTTAAAGGTTGTACAACTTTCCGTTTTAACCCGGAAGTTTTCCAGGGTGTATTGGTCAAAGAGGAGGATCTGGCAAATACCACCTACCGCTTTGTGCTGGAAGACGGTGAAGTTATTGAAGTGAAGGGCAATGAGGAGATCGAGTATGACGGTGAGGTGCATACCGCTGCTAATTTGTTTGATGCTCTGAAAGAAGGTTACTACGGAAAATTCTAGGCTGGCCCTGACGCACGGCCACAGAAGTGTGGATTCAGAATATGACAATTAAAATCACCAAGAACATCGCCGGCTACGAAGTAGTCAGGCCGGAAGAGGAGAAGGCCGCCAGACTGGCCGCCGCAGAGGACAGAAAGGTCCGCTCTAAAGCCAAGGTTATCCGTATGACCGAAAAGGTTATGCGCCCGGAAGGCATGGATGCGCTGGAAGGATCAACCTATAAAATCAAGACACCGCTTGATGACCATGCGATGTACGTCACCATCAACGACATCGTACTTAACCCGGGTACGGAGCACGAACAGCGCAGGCCGTTCGAAATATTCATCAACTCGAAAAATATGGATCACTTTCAGTGGATCGTGGCACTGACACGGCTGATGTCTGCAGTCTTCCGCAAAGGCGGGGACGTGACATTCCTGCCCGAGGAACTACAGGCCGTGTTTGATCCCAAAGGCGGTTACTTCAAGCCTGGCGGTAAATTCATGCCTTCAATTGTTGCCGAGATCGGGGCAGTCATAGAGCACCATCTGCAAAAAATCGGCTTGATGGAGAAAGAAGCCTTATCGGAACAGCAACAGCTTATTCTTGACCAGAAACGTGCCGAAGTCGATGCCCAGAAAGGCGCTGCTGATTCAACCGCAGAGAACGCTGAGTACCCGGCTAGTGCGACATTGTGCAACAAATGCCACACCAAGGCCGTGATTGTTATGGATAATTGTGCAACTTGCCTTGCGTGTGGGTATTCCAAGTGTGGGTAGGGTGGATATTATGTCCACCGGGTACAAAGAGCTTGAGACGGTAGACTGGTAGCTTGAGATGGTGGACATAAATGTCCACCCTACGAATCCCCGCTTTCACTGCTATAGTGGGTATCATGTTGCCACAGGAACTCATAAGAGCGAAACGGAATGGCCGGGCGCTATCAGATGAAGCGTTAACAGACTTTGTCAAGGGTGTCGCAAGCGGGCAGGTAAGTGATGCCCAGATAGGCGCTTTCACCATGGCCGTGCATTGCCAGGGCATGAACAGCGCGGAGCAATCAACCCTCACGCTGGCCATGCGCGACACCGGACGCTGCCTCAGTTGGCCAGGTCTTAACGGGCCGGTTCTCGACAAGCATTCTACCGGCGGTGTCGGAGATCTGGTAAGTCTTGTTCTTGCGCCGATGCTGGCAGCCTGTGGCGCATACATCCCAATGATTTCCGGACGGGGCCTCGGGCACACTGGAGGCACCCTGGATAAGCTGGAGAGTATCCCCGGTTTCAATGTTAACCCCACCCGGCAGTTGTTCTGCCAGACAGTGCGGGAAACCGGACTGGCCATTATTGGGCAAGGCACTGACCTGGCACCCGCCGACGGCCGCATCTATGCCGTTCGTGATGTCACCGCTACAGTGGATTCGGTACCCTTAATCGTGGCTTCTATCCTGTCGAAAAAGCTGGCTGAGGGGCTTGACGGCCTGGTGCTCGATATCAAGACGGGCAATGGGGCGTTCATGATCGAGCGTAATCGTTCCAGGGATCTGGCAGCAAACCTTGTCGAGGTAGCTGAATTGGCGGGCCTGCCTTGCCGGGCACTGATTACCGACATGAACCAACCGTTGGCGCACAGCGCCGGGAATGCGCTGGAAGTGTACGAGGCAATCAGGTTCTTGAAAGCCGATTATCGCCATGCCAGACTGGAAGACGTGGTGTTGTCTTTATGCGCCGAGCTGATGGTATTGGGTGGCCTTGCCGGGAAAACCAGGCCCGCCCGCAAGAAACTGGCAGCCGTGCTGGATAATGGATTGGCAGCCGAGCATTTCGCGCGCATGGTGGCCATGCAGGGCGGTCCGCCTGACTTGTTGGAGCGACCGGGGAAATACCTGGCGACAGCACCGGTCATCCGGGCACTGAAATCACCGTCCAGTGGATATGTAGCATTTATTGATACCCGGGAAGTTGGCCTGTGCGTGGTACAGCTAGGTGGTGGCCGTCAGCGGCCTGGAGGTCGTATAGATCACCGTGTAGGGCTATCTCAACTGTGCAATGTTGGAGACCCGGTCAATAAAGGTGACCCGCTGGTGCTGGTCCATGCCAGCGACGAGGCAACCTGGCAAGCAGCAGCAGAAACGTTAACTGCCGCAATCGCAGTAGGGCGCAAGACAGACGCCTTGCCGACCGTTTACGAACGAATCTGAGAGCTGGCAGGAATTACTGGAGAAGAAATGACCGGAACACCGCATATAGAAGCTGCGCGGGGTGATTTTGCTGAAACCGTGTTGATGCCAGGCGACCCCTTGAGGGCACAGGCGTTGGCAAGAAATCACCTCGATGAAGTCAGGCAGGTCAACAGTGTGCGTAACATGCTCGGTTTTACCGGTACTTATAAGGGTAGTCAGGTCTCAATAATGGGGTCGGGTATGGGCATGCCTTCTATCAATATCTATGCTCATGAATTATTTGACTATTACGGTGTGAAGCAGATTATCCGTGTGGGTACTTGCGGTGGTCTTTTGGCAGATATGCGGGTAGGGGATCTGGTTCTGGCAGCAGCGGCCAGTACAGATTCCGGCATGAACCGGCAACGCCTTGGCGGCTGGGATTTTTCTGCGGCTGCAGACTTTGAGCTACTGCGCCGTGTCCATCAAAAGGCCTTGGCCAGCGGTTTGAAAATCCGCACCGGCAACGTTTTTGCCACGGATTGGTTTTACCACCCCGATGATGCGTTTATCGGAAAGCTACAGAAAATGGGTATGTTGGCGCTCGATATGGAATCGGCCGCCCTGTATGCGCTTGCACAGCAGCACGGTACCCGTGCATTGACCATACTTTCGGTCAGTGATGTGATCCCGACAGGCGAGCAGGCATCGCACGAAGACCGCCAGAACGCTTTTGGCAGCGTGATCGACGTGGTGCTTGACGCCGTGCTTGAAGCTGGGCCGGCCACGTAACCCGGCACATGAATAACACCAAAGAAATCATTGCAAGGCTGTTTGCGCAAGCGCAATCGGCCAGTGAACAGGCCTATTCACCCTACAGCGGTGCCAGGGTAGGCGCCTGCGTGCTGGATGATGAAGGCAATGTCCACAGTGGCTGCAATGTTGAGAACGCTTCTTATGGTCTGACCCAGTGTGCGGAGCGCAATGCCCTGGCAAGTGCGATAAATGCCGGCATGAAACCGGGTGGTGCACATGCTTTACTAATATTCGCCACTGGTTTTGACGCACTGGCACCTTGTGGCGCCTGTCGTCAGGTGATGAGCGAGTTGCTGGCGCCAGGCGCCCTGGTTGTCTCCTGTGTCAACGAAACTGAATATCACAGTTGGGTGGTGAGCGAATTGCTGCCTGACCCATTTACTTTAAGCAGACAATGAATCTGTCATTCCTAAAGAGACTTTTCCTGCTGGTCACTTTGTTCCTGTGGGGAACAGCCTGGGGTGAATCCGACCCGGTCATCAGCCGGTTTGCCGACCTTGCCCTGGATTGTGTTCACCAGGAGTACCCCAACAAGATCGCGCATGTCATGACCGGAGACCAGGATGTGGCTCCACCGCGTGAGCTTACGCCGGTCTTTTATGGTTGCTTTGACTGGCACTCATCGGTTCACGGGCACTGGTTGCTGGTGCGCTTGCTGCGTTTGTATCCAGATGCGTCTTTCGCTTCCAGGGCTGCAGCGGCCCTGGAAGAAAGTTTCACACCTGCAAAAGTGGCAGGTGAAGTTCGTTACGTGACACAGCCTTTGCGGGACTCCTTCGAGAGGCCTTACGGTGTTGCCTGGTTGTTGCAGTTAACTGCTGAATTGCGCGAGTGGGATGACCCCCGTGCCAGACGCTGGCTAACAACGCTGGAGCCACTGGAAGCTGTATTGGTGCAAAAAATGCAAACCTGGCTTGGCAAGCTGGCTTACCCGATCCGTGTAGGCGAGCACGCACAGACGGCATTTGCTTTTGGCCTGTTCCTCGATTGGTCACAGGTCGCTGGTCGCGATGATTTTCATGCGCTGGTCACTCGCCGGTCACGGGATTTTTACTATGCGGATCGAAATTGTCCGCTGGCCTACGAACCGGGCGGCCAGGATTTTCTGTCGCCCTGCCTGGCGGAAGCGGATTTGATGCGCCGTATCCTGCCGGCGCAAGCGTACGCTTCATGGTTATTGGCTTTTATGCCCGGCATCCCTTCTGACGGTAGTACACAATGGTTGCCGCTGGCGGTGGTAACAGACCCGACAGATGGAAAGCTGGCGCACCTCGACGGGCTAAATATCAGCCGTGCATGGATGCTGGAAGGAATGGCTGCCGGGCTGCCACCGGGAGATTTGCGCAAGCAGGCATTGCTCAGGACGGCAGCGGTGCACAAGAAATCCGGATTGGCCTCCGTGACCGGTGAGCACTATGAAGGTGGTCACTGGTTGGGTAGTTTCGCTACCTATTTACAGACCGGTCGGGGCCTGGGAACCAGGTAAAAATTGTCGGGTCAGAATGTATGGGGTTTAATATAGCTAAAGAGACAGGAGGACGAAATGCAAAATTATCAAAAAATTCTGGTTGCTGTTGATTTGAGCCGTGAATCAGAAGTGGTACTGAAACGGGCTCAGTTGGTTGCCGGTGATGATGCAGTACTTCATCTTGTTTTTGTGCAGGAACCAATGGATACGCTGTATGTAGGACTTGTTCCACCCAGTTCAGCATTTAGTGGGCTCGGAGACCTTGAAGCACAAATTGGTGAGGAACTGCAACATAAGCTGGCTGCACTGGGTGAGAAATTTGCTGTGACTGCCGATCACCAGCATATACTGAATGGGTCTCCCGCCCATGAGATTCATCGTTTTGCGAAAGAAAATAATATCCAGTTGATTGTAATAGGCACGCACGGCCAGAAAGGTTTGCAATTGCTGCTCGGCTCAACCGCTAATGCGGTGTTGCATGGTGCTGGTTGTGACGTTTTAGCCGTCAGGATTGGAGTTCCAGAGGATTCTTGAAGTCAGTTGCGGTGGTCATGTGATTAAGCCGCGAGTTGACCTGATCCATAATGCCGTTGGTATCCAGGCCTGCCGCCGCCAGGCAGTCCTCACGCGAACCATGTTCGATAAAGTAGTCCGGCAGGCCAATATTGAGGATCCCGGCATGCGCTCCGGCCGCCATAAGCAGTTCATTCACACCGCTACCGGCACCGCCTGCGACAGCGTTGTCTTCAACGGTAACCAGCAGTTTGTGGGTGCGGGCCATCTCGTTGATCAGGCCGGCATCCAGGGGTTTGACGAAGCGCATGTTAACGAGTGTTGCGCCAATGCGTGTAGCCACTGCGCGGGCTGTCGCCAGCATAGCCCCGAATGACAAAATTGCAACGGAATGGCCTGTTTTTATCACCTCGGCCTTGCCAATGGTCAGTGCAACCATGACGGTAGCAACCGGTTTTCCGGGGCCTTTGCCCCGCGGATAGCGGACGGCCGCCGGGCCCTGGTGTCGAAAACCGGTGTAGAGCATCTGCCGGCATTCGTTCTCATCAGCCGGTGCCATGATCAGCATATTCGGAATGCAGCGCAGAAAGCTCAGGTCAAAACTACCGGCATGGGTGGGGCCGTCAGACCCGACCAACCCGGCCCGGTCAATTGCTAACAGAACGGGCAAGCCCTGCATGGCAACATCGTGGATGACCTGATCATAGGCGCGCTGCAAAAATGTGCTGTAAATCGCCACGACCGGATGTGCATTTTCGCAGGCCATACCTGCGGCCAGCGTCACTGCGTGCTGTTCAGCAATGCTGACATCAAAATACCGATCGGGGAAACGTTGTTCGAATTCGACCAGCCCCGACCCTTCACGCATAGCTGGAGTTATGGCCAGCAGGGAAGCGTCCTGCTCTGCCATGTCACAAAGCCACTGACTGAATACTTCGGTGTAGGTTGGCGTCGGCTTGCAAGGGGGTGTGGCCGGAACGATACCCGTAGTGGGGTTAAAAGGCCCGACAGCGTGGTACTTGACCGGATCTTCCTCTGCGGGCGGATAACCTTTGCCTTTGGATGTAATGATGTGCAGCAGGTTCGGACCTTTGACGGTTTGTATGGTCCGCAGCGTTCGCATCAGCAGCGGTAAATCATGGCCGTCAATCGGGCCGAGATAGTTGAAACCAAGTTCTTCAAACAATGTGCTTGGCACAATCATACCCTTGACGTGTTCTTCCCAGCGGCTCATGAAGCGCCATACACGGGAATCCCGGTGCATCATCTTTTTGCCGCGCTCACGGATATTGGTTACTGTCGGGCCACTCATCAGGCGGGCCAGCATTTTGGCCATCGCACCAACATTGGGTGAAATCGACATCTGGTTCTCATTGAGTATAACCAGCATGTTTGGGTGCAGGGTGCCACCGTGGTTCAGGGCCTCGAATGCCATGC
>QIKV01000019.1 GCA_003233115.1 Oceanospirillales bacterium | reverse complement strand
GTTCATTTGTTGGGGAATCATTTATTTGCAAATGCCAAGGCGTTGGTGTTTGCGGGCTTGTATTTTTCAGGGGGATGAGGCGGATGAGTGGTTGTGGAAGGGGCTGAGTATTTTACAGCGAGAGGTTCCGGAGCAGGTTTTGGCGGATGGAGGGCATTTTGAGCGGAGTCCGATGTATCACGGGATAATTTTGGGGGATTTGTTGGATATGGTTAATGTTTTTGGGGTTTATGGGGAGGGGAAGAGCATCGCGGCGACGGGGTCGCCCCTCCTACAGGTGTTTGTGGGTGCGGTGCGGGGGATGTTGGGATGGATGAAGGCGATGACGCATCCGGATGGGGGGATTGGTTTTTTTAATGATGCGGCGTTTGGGGTTGCGCCAACTTTCGCTCAGCTTGATGGGTATGCGGAGCGGTTGGGGTTGGGGATATTTGAGGTTGATTCTCCAGGCTTGGTTAGTCTCGCTGATACCGGTTTTATACGGGTTACCCAGGGTGAGGCGGTTGCTTTGCTGGATGTGGGTGAGATCGGGCCTGATTATCTGCCGGGGCATGCACATGCCGATACGCTTTCGTTCGAGCTTTCTTTGTTTGGGCACAGGTGTATCGTTAATTCGGGCATTTCCCGTTATGGCGATGGTGAAGAACGGTTGCGGCAAAGGGGGACAGCAGCACAAGGCGTGATGAACTGGTAGCGCAAGCTAAGGAGATGGGGCTGGATAATGCTCGTTTTGTGCCACGCCAGGCCAAGGAGGATATGCCGGGGGTTTGGAGCCTGTGTGATATTTCGTTGATTCAACTGAAGGATAGCCCCTTGTTTAAATCGGTGATTCCGTCCAAGATTTTTGAATCCATGGGCATGGGTTTGCCGATTATTCTTTCGTTGCCAAAGGGCGAGGCTGCGAGGATTGTTATGCAATCGGGTGCGGGGGTGGTGGTGCCGCCGGAACGCCCGGATGTGCTGGTTGAGACCGTGGTTCGGCTATTTGAGAATCCGGATGAGTTGGCTGGCCTGGCCAGGGCGAGCCTGGCTGCAGCGCAGGGACATTCGCGAGAGAAGCAAGCCCAAAGTATGCTTAATTTTTTGCAAAGAATCGTCACACCGAAGTAGGGTGGACATTCATGTCCACCGTAACCAAACCAAACGATTTTCAAACCGGAATATAATCGGAAATCGGTGGACATGAATGTCCACCCTACGCAAGGGAATATAATCAGGAATCGGTGGACATGAATGTCCACCCTACGCTGGAAGAAGGAAAACATTTGAAAATTATTAATGTCGTGGGGGCAAGGCCGAATTTCATGAAAATGGCGCCGATCATTAAGGCCATGGACCGTTATCCGGACCAGATCGAGCATTTGCTGGTGCATACCGGGCAGCATTACGACCGGAAGATGAGCAAGGCCTTTTTTGATGATCTGGGCATGCCCAAGCCGGATATTGACCTGGGCGTGGGTTCCGGCAGCCATGCCGAGCAGACCGGGCAGGTGATGGTGAAGTTTGAGCAGGTTTGTCTCAAAGAGCGCCCCGATCTCGTCATTGTTGTCGGTGATGTCAATTCCACCATGGCCTGCACCATCACGGCCAAAAAACTGGCTATTCGTGTTGCCCATGTCGAGGCTGGCCTGCGCTCGGGTGACATGGGTATGCCGGAGGAGATCAACCGCTTGTGTACGGATGTGCTGTGTGATTATCTGTTCACCACCGATGCGGGCGCTGACGAGAATCTGCGGGCCGAAGGTGTTGCTGATGAAAAGATTGTTTTTGTCGGTAATGTCATGATCGATACCCTGCTGCACCACAAGGCCATGGCTGAAAAGTTGACCACCTGCCGGGATATGGGGCTGGAAGCCGGTCATTACGCCATGCTGACACTGCACCGGCCTTCCAATGTGGACGATAAGAAGACCCTCAATGGTATTTTTGAGGCATTGGCTGAGATTGCCGGGCAATTGCCGATTGTTTTTCCGATTCATCCGCGTACCCGCAAAATGATGGATAAATTCGGGCTTTCGTACTACCTGGCGCCCCGCGCTGATGGTAAGGGGATCATTGTTACCGAGCCATTGGGCTATCTTGAGTTCCTGCACCTGCAAATGCAGGCACGCATGGTGCTGACCGATAGTGGTGGCTTGCAGGAAGAGACCACCGTGCTGGGTGTACCCTGTATTACGCTGCGCCATAATACGGAGCGGCCGATAACGGTTGATGAAGGTACGAATGTTGTGATTGGGAATGACAAACAGCGCATCCTTGGTGCCGCAAATGAGGTGCTGGAAGGGCGTGATGTCGCCGGACGTGTGCCTGAGAAGTGGGATGGCAAAGCCGCTGAGCGCATCGTGGAGTGGTTGCTTGGCAATGCGTGAACAACTGCAACCTATTGAATCAATACAGGCCCGATCCGGTTTCGTTTTCGTTTTCTCTTGCGTGCCTGCTGCCGGCTTGCTTGTTTTGCTGAGTGTTGCGAGCCTTACCAGCAACCAGAATTTCAATGCGCTTTATCACCAGGTGAGCGACTATTTGTGGTTAAGCAAAACCTCCCTGTCTGCATGGTTGCTGGTGCACCCTGGCGTGGGGCATGTATTGGGCTACGCACTGCTGAGCCTGGCCTTGTCGGGTGTGCTTTCGCGTCAGCGGCAATTTGTAGCCCCGCTGGCTGCTTTATTTTTTGGGGTGCTGATGGAAGGCGCGCAGCTTTTCATACCCACTCGTGATGCCAGCCTGGTGGATATCGGGGCTGATATTCTGGGTATTGCCATCGGGCTTGGGATTTATTTGTTGTGGGTGGGGAAGAGCAAAATGAATTCCGGATCGAGTCCTGGGTAACGCTATATTTACCGGGGCGACGGGGTATTTTTTCCCAGTTGTTCCAGCGCCTGCATAGTCTGCGCTGTTTTGAGTTTCTCTTTTTTTAGTTTACTTACCGCGTTCAAACCATCTCTTAAACTATCCTGAAGCACCAGACTGAAACAGGATCGGATAATCAACTTCCGTTCGGCAAGTTTCCTGTTCAGATCCTTTCCCATCCAATAGCGTAACCACCTGGCTTTCAGGCTTGCCGGCCTGAGTTGCCCGGCTAGGTCTTCATACATCGGCTCATCAGCCAGCATTTGCAGCCAGGTCAGCGATGCCCAGGCGGCGGTGCACGTCCCTGATTTCTTCAGCATTTTCACCAGTCTTTTCCAATTGATGTCATCTTGTTGCGCCAGTCGGTGGACGTCCACCAGGTGTCGCAGCGAAGAGCCCTCCCCATTCACGTACTTGGTAATGGCCGGATGGATCAGCATGACCAGCAGGCTGGCCTGGTTGGACAGGCCACTAAAATCTGCGCCTGCAGACTCACCGAATGGCTGCCGCTGATCAAACAAATAGTCAGTCAGATCAATGCGGGTCCGGCCCGGGCGCAGCAAATGCCAGTGCAGGTCTATCCAGACGTTGTTTTTTTGCAGTGAGGTTTCGTGGCTGATGATCTCAGCTTCGTGACGGGTTGTGAAGCCGGCCTGGAGCAGGGCTTTGACGGCATCGAATTTGCGCTCGCCCCGGATCAGGATATCAATGTCGCAGACCGGCCTTTGGGTAGGATCGGTGTAAATGGTGTGGCGTAGATTTGCCCCTTTGAATACCAGGTAGTCGATGTCGGCATTGCGCAAAGCCTGGTGGGTGTCCTCACTTACCTTACGCTGCATCAACTGGATGGCGGCGGTGGAAAGGGCATCCTGCTTCAGGTCTTTGATGGTGGCCAGCCAATTGGCAGGCAGGGACTCCTGCGCCAGCAGGAACGGCAGCCACATTTGTGCCAGCCCCTGTTGATACAGGAACGTGATGAATTCTTTCTGGTCAAATGCTTCGATATCGTTGAAGAGGGCGGTGGTTTGTTCGCGGTCAAGGGTGCGCAGCAGCGGCCGCAGGGCTACTTTGTGGGGGTGGAATGGGTCGTTGCGGGGCTTGCTGGGCAATGGTCTGTGTGTGTTAGTTTGCCGGGGTAGTTTAACCGGACTGAGGCCGGGTTGAAAGAACGGAGAATCCCCCTGATTTGTGGAAAACGAGTGGATTGCAAGCTGCCAGTCGGGGAAGCGTTAAGAAGTCGATGAAATATGATTATACGCCGTACTTTGAAAATGAAGT
Source organism: Oceanospirillales bacterium (assembly GCA_003233115.1). Taxonomy (GTDB): domain Bacteria; phylum Pseudomonadota; class Gammaproteobacteria; order Xanthomonadales; family SZUA-36; genus SZUA-36. The sequence continues at coordinate 9,162 of QIKV01000019.1, read as the reverse complement.
TTTGCGCAAGCGCGACTATTTAAAGAAAGAGTGGTGCTCCCGCATAATTGAGCATCCATTGAAGATTGAAGAACAGGAAAATGGTAGAGTGCGTTTCTGGGGAGAGGTTAAAGAACTGGATGGAAGGGTTTTGAGGGTTGTTACACTTGCAGATCGAAAGACCATTCATAATGCTTTTCCAGATAGAGGGTACAGAAAATGAAATTAAGTTATTACGCTGAAACCGACTCACTTTATATCGATCTTTCATCAAGCCCCAGCGTGGATAGTGTGGAAATCTCAGATGGGGTTGTTGTGGATTATGATGCGAATGGGAAGATAACCGGCATTGATATCGATCATGCCAGCGAAAATTTCGATTTGGCCGAGTTAAATACAAGCCATCTTCCTGTAGCGAAACAGGCAATGTCCGCATAACAATCCTGCACTGTCCAACAGGGTGCTAAACCGCAGCCTTCAATACTTTCACACCATCCGGCACACCCGGATGTGTTGGCTGAGCCGGCCAGGGCGAGTCTGAAGTATGCTTGATTTTTTGCAAAGAATCGTCACACCGAAGTAGGGTGGACATTCATGTCCACCGTAACCAAACCAAATAATTTTCAAACCGGAATATAATCAGAAATCGGTGGACATGAATGTCCACCCTACGCAAGGGAATATAATCAGGAATCGGTGGACATGAATGTCCACCCTACGCTAGAAGATGGAAGGCGCGCAGCTTTTCATACCCACTCGCGGCGCCAGCCTGGTGGATATCGGGGCTGATATTCTGGGTATTGCCATTGGGCTTGGGGTTTATTTGTTGTGGGCGGGGAAGAGCAAAATGAATTCCGGATCGAGTTCGGGTTAACGCTATCATTTACCGGGGTGACGGCTTGAGGTTGCGAGTGGCCGTTAGCATCGGAGATTTCTTACAGTGATAGAGGCTAATGGCTATTTTGTTGGTTGCAGATGCTGGAGTAAATTTAACAGCATGGGAAGTTTGATAAATAGCCGAATCATTTGAGCGTTTTGACAGATGTTAACAGATACTGGTAACATCTAAAGTGTCGAAGAAAAAGGATACTGGAATAGATAGCCTTTTAGCGCTGAATGGAGATCGATACTTTATTGATGACAAGGGTAATTATGAGATGATCTTCAAAATTTCCCGTGTCGCAATAACCCCGGTACGACCACACGGGCTTAATTATTCACTCGTTTTGCTCAATGCAAAAGGCGTGCGAGTTATTGGTTTTGATAATGCCCATTCTGTAAGTCAGGGTTCGGGGCCAGGCAAGAAGCATGCAAAACAGTACGACCACAAACATATTGGAGAAAAGGTTGCCCCTTACAATTTTAAATGCGCGTATACACTGGTCACAGACTTCTGGGGTGAGGTAGATAAGCTGGTTTAACGCCGACTTAATACGGAACACACGTAATGAGAAAATTGATCGTTGGTATCGCCAGCTACGATGAGATGAAGGCTCGTTCATTAGCGATTGCCAAAGGCGAGTATGTACCGAAACGAGGAGAACCCAAAGTGTGGTTTACATCACTCGAAAGCTTTGCCAAGGTTCTTTCCAAACGAAATGTTGAGCTTTTACAGATAATTGCTAAACACCAACCTGTGGGATATAAAGAACTCGGGAATCTTTCGGGTCGTAAAATCCCCAGTCTTTCGCGCACACTAAAGGCGATGGAGCGCTATGGGCTTGTGCGTCTGGAAAAAGGCCCGGATCGTAAAATTATTCCACATGCGCTGTACAGCGATATTGAACTGAAATATCCACTTTTAGCCCGAACTTTTCACCAGGGCGGACGACAAAATAAAATATATATTGTTTAATCACGCTATGCTTGTTCGAACGATCAACCAAACTGTTTCGCCAGCTACAGTGCAAATCCCGGATCCTTGATGAAATGTTCGGGTGTGCTGACGTGTGCCTGAAAAGTTGGATGGCAAAACCGCTGAGTGCATTGTGGAGTGGTTGCCCGCCATCCGGGAAGTGAGCCCAAGGTCAATAACTGGGCCTGCCAGATTCGTCTGGCTTTTTGGGGGGGCGTAGCTGCTTTTATTGGATCCAGCCCGCAGCACGTGCAGAATATTTTCGGGGATCCTGGTCTTAAATGCTTTCCGGCTAGCCTCCATGCTATCCAGGCACACACTCTCCAGCTTTCTATCCAGTGTTAATTCCTCAAATACTTTCCATTGTTTTTCACTGAACTGCCCGGCCAGCAGGTGGATGTCATACAGCCAGACAAGCCGCTCGCCGGTGCCGTCTTTAAGGTGTCCGACGCGATGCATGCAGGCCAGGAGCAGGGCGTGAACAGGCTCCAGGGTGCGGGCATTTTCACCCAGGCCGGGTATGGGTATGGTCTGTTGTACAAACTCGTCAAAACTAAAAGCGCTGGCAAAGAAGTGATCGTTATTCAGGTGCCAGTGCATATCCAGACTATGCACAATACCGGTGCCGGTGGTGCGGTAACAGGCAAACTGGTGCGAGACAAAGTCGCCGCTGACGGCATTGGGTTGCTGGTAGCCCCTTTTTAGCAACAAGTCCCGGGCAGCATTGGCCTGCTTGCGGTCACTAAACAGCATGTCCGTGTCGCAGCGTTCACGCAGATAGGGCTTGGGATAGAGGGTATAAGACAGCGGCGCTCCCTTCATTAATATGGGAAAGATCTCTGCCTGGGCAAATTCTGTCAGTACCTGTTCCAGTTCATGGGATTGGATCAATTCACTTACCGCAAGCTGATGCGTGTATTTTTTCAAATCAGCGCAAAACCAGTCGGGACATTGTTCTTTTATAGTTATATCTGTCATCTGATGATGGCAAAGGGTGACAACACCGTTCTGGACAGCTATTTCTAACAGTGCGCGCCAGTCTTGTTCAGAAGCGGGGAACTGAGTTGGTGCTTTGCCGACCATGAGCGTTGTGAGCCAATCTTCTGGTTGGAATTTTAATTCAGATGACATCGCGTGTTACGCAGTTCCTTTGGTGAAGCATCGACCGCGATGCAACTTTGTGCATGCGCATGGGTCGTAACCGTACTTGTTTGGCAATGGTTTATGTGCGTTTGTTTGGCTGGGGATAGTGTAACCGGATTGAGGCAGGAGCTCGTCGCCGCAATTCATTCCTTGAGTCGCCATGGTTTTTTTCTTATCATTGCGCCCAAATAATAAGAAACAATATTTTGGCAAAGCTTGGTAGGTGTCGCATGAATGCTTTCGGTCAAACGTTATGACGTGCCTGAGACAAATGTTTCAGCGCTTTTCAATTATCACAATTGCTTCATTTTTCCCACTGGTTTTAGTGTCCTGTGTACAATCAGAGCAAGCTCCTGCACCCCCATCCACACCTGAGTCTGCAGCTCAGGCGATGCCGGAACAGGCCTGGGCGCCCACGCCTGCGCCTGCCAGGGCGGCGCGCAGCAACGCCTCGAGTATCACCCAGGTTGTGGTGCCCTCGACCAAAGCCCGTCCCAATGCCATCTACAGGCAGAGCACTCAAAAGTTACGGGTCAGCATACCGGCTTTTGAGATACCGGCCACCGGTGCCGGCGAGGGCAAGCGTGCGGTTAAAGCACCCGGCCCGGTAAATATCGAGAGGATTGGTACACCTGAACCGGTACCGCAGTCCTGGAGCGGGGTTTCCAGCCAGTTTCTGTCAACCAACTTTGATGATAACGGAACCTACACTGGTGGTTTCCGCTTCATACCGCCGGATTCACACGCGGCGGCGGGTCCGAACCATCTGGTCAATGTCGTCAACGCTACGATCTCTTTTTACCAAAAAAATGGCACGCTTGATTTCAGGGACTCAATGCAGGCATTTTTTTCCAGCCTGACCCCACTGACCTTTACCTTCGACCCCAGGGTTCTCTACGACCAGTATGAGGGGCGCTGGGTGGTGATGGCACTGGAGCAGACCGAAAAACCCGATGATCCCCGCAATATCTCCCGGGTTTTCGTAGCCGTATCGGATGATTCCGACCCCAATGGTACGTGGTATTTATCCGAGTTCAACTCGAAGGTCAGGATCGGGAACCGCAGATACTGGGCTGACTATTCCGGCCTGGCGGTCGACGGGCAGGCAATCTATATCACGGCCAACCTGTTTCACTTCGGCAACGGGAACTATGGTGGATCGCGGGTGTGGGTACTGGATAAGGGTGTCGGTACCGGCGGTTTTTATGATGGCGGTACGCTGGCCCTGTCTGAGCTTGATCCTTACGCCGGGGCCGGTATTGCCTTGAACTTGCAAGTTTCCCATGTACCTTCCCATATGTATGGCACCACACCTGCCGGGCTCGGTACATTCCTGGTCGGTTTCTCCGGCTTGAACGATGGTACTAACGAATATATCGAGGTGGTGAGGCTGGATGACCCGTTGGGCACGCCCGTATTCACGCTGACCTATGCGCTGATAGGCGATATTGATGACGTGGTTGGCGCGCTGCCTGGTACGCCACAGTCCGGCACCGCGATGCTGATTGATTCCAATGACCGGCGCACCCTCGATGCCGTCTGGCAAAATGGCGCTTTGTGGCTGACCACCACGATAAATCCGAACAGCGGGGTGGATACCGGCCAGGTAACCGCCACGTGGGTAAAAATCGATACCCGTGTGCACCCCGAGGTAGTGGCTGATTTTGGCACCATCGGTGGTGAAGACATCGCGCCCGGCACCTTCACGACGTTTCCTTCTATCGCGATCAATGCCAATGAAGACGTGGTGGTGGGTTTTTCGGCATCCGCGCCGTCTATTTTTGCCGGCGCCTACCTGGTGAACCGGCAGATTTCCGATCCGCCCGGCAGCATGGGTAGTTCTGTCGTGGTAAAGGCGGGTGTCGACTGGTACGTGCGGACTTTTGGTGGTACCCGTAACCGCTGGGGTGACTATAGCTCCACCGCGGTTGACCCGGTCGACGGCTGTTTTTGGGTTTACAACCAGTGGGCGGATACACGCGGCACCCCCATCAGCGGTGAAGACGGGCGCTGGGGCACGGCGTATGTGAAGACCTGCCCATCCAGCCCCTGCAGCGGCACCTACAATATTCCCGCCAATACGTGGACCCGGTTTGCACTGCCGTGCAGTGCCGCGCCGAGCAACACCGTGGCCGACGTTTTTAACGATCCCTACCTGGGTGGCCTTGCTCCTGTTGACTACAACGTCACCTGGATCGTCTACACCCGTGATGCGGCGACGCCGGCGTATGTTGGGCTCAATATCGGCGATGCGATGACCGAAGGCACCGGCTACTGGGTGTATTCAGCTACCGGCACACAGGTGAGCCTCAACGGCCTGCCCGCCGCCACCAGTGACATTAGCCTGGTCGGTGTGCCAACCACCGGCAGGGATAACTACGTCGGCCACAACCAGAATGTAACGGTAAACTGGAATCTGGTGAAAGTTGTCGATGGCAACAATGTGCTGGATTTTGGCCAGTTCGATCCATTGCAGGGTGGCAGTTACGCCTGTGATGCGCCGGTCCAGAGCAACTGTGTCATGTCCCGCAAGATGTACAAATGGAATGGCGGCGCGTACCAGGTATTCGATGGCAACGTGCTGACCGGCACCGTGGGCACGCTGGATCCTTTCGATGCGGTCTGGGTGCAGGCGTTCAAGCCGGGGATCAAATTACACATTCCGGTGGGTGCGCCACCCATCGTGGCCGCCACGCCGCTCGTGCCTGGCGTGCAAAGTGTGGCGACGACCGAAGGTGGGCGTGATAAAAAGAAGAAGAAAAAGCACCAGCGTTCGTCCTGGTACATTCGCCTGGTGGCCACCGGCGGCGGCTTGCAGGATCCGGGTAACGTGCTTGGGCAACTGCGTACGGCGCAAGAGGGCAACGACTCTCACGATCTCGAAGAGCCGGCACCATTTGGCCGCAAGTACCTGTCCATCGTGTTTACCAACCCGTTGTTTGACGATGCAAGCTGGGGTTACACCACCGATTTCCGTCCCCTGACGAAGCAGCCTGGGGGTGTGTGGCCATTTGTAGTCAGGGCCTGGGCCGATATCAGGGAAGTAACCCTTCGCTGGGAAGGTGCCGATGAGCTGTTCGACAAGGCATGGCTGGTGGACGAACAAAGTGGTGCGATGATGAAGGTGCAGGCCGGGGGCAGTTACACCTTTGCGATTGAGGGTGGGGAGCACCGCTTCAGTTTTGTGCTGTATGACGGTTTCGGGCAGGATGATGATTCTGACTCGAACAACTCCGGGCCACGCAATGCCAGGCCGGACAGTCCCAGGCCGGATAGTTTCAGGTCAGACAGTTCCGGATCAGACAGCTATGGTGCAGACCAATGAGCGGGGTTGGCGATCCAACGGTAAAAAGGAAACTGACGCGCCGCGAACTGCTCGGCGGCGCGGGCAAACTGACCTATGCAGCGCCGGTGTTGACGTTGCTCGCGATGGTTCCGGGCAACGCCAATGCCAACCATTTCCCCTCCATACCCTGTCCTCCCAATGACCCCAATCCGAACTGTTTGACTCCACCCGGCTAAGCGGGCCCCGATGCCTGAAGAATCACCATCATTGCGTTACGCCCTGGTGCTGATTATTGCGGTGGCTGCAGTTATCCTGTTGTCGCTTTCCTGGCCGCGCCTGCAGGCCAGTCTGCGCTATTTGCCGGTGGATACGGCCCTGTCAAAATACTGGCGCAGCCGCGAAGTCAACCAGCCGCAACTGGATGGCCTGATCGAGCGGGCGCAGCAGGCCATAGCACTGTATGACCATTACCGCTATTGGGACGGCCTCAGCGAGTTGCAGATACTCAGCGGCCAGGATGCCGCCAGGCCGTACTGGCAACGCCGCCAGGCACTGGACCAGTCCCTGTCCGCGGCTTTGCAAGTGGTGCAACGGGCGCCGGCCCAACCACGCACCTGGTTGCGCATTGCCCGCACCAGGGCGTTTTTAGGCTACCCGCAAGATCAGGTGATCGCGGCCTGGCAGATGTCGATCCTGACCGGCAGGGTAGAGCCTACCCTGATGCTGGACAGGCTTGCACTGGGGTTTACCTATTTCAATACGCTGGATGATGAGGCGGTTGCGTTATTGCGCGATCAGGCGGTTCTCACCTGGGCGGTGAAACACCAGGCGGTATTGCAGGAACTGAAGAACGGTTCGCTGGATTTCAATCTGATGCGTCAGGTCCTGTCCGTTCAGAACCAGGATATCATTGCACAAATGGAGGCCGAGCTTGGCCCGGATCGCTGACCACATCCTGCATAAGCTATTGCTGTTGCTGGTTATACTGGCACCCCTGCCGCTGGGCAGCAACCGCGAATGGTCATGGACCTTGAATGCTTTTATTGCCGCGCTCATTACGCTCGGCTGGGTGCTGCAGTCACTGTTCCGGCCGCGGCAGGTCTCCTGCCTGATCAAGCTGCCGGTCATCATGCTGTTCCTTGCCGTGCTCGCCTGGGCCTGGTTGCAGACCGTGGCCTGGGTGCCGGCAGGCTGGAAGCACCCGCTCTGGGGCATGGCCGCCGGGGTGCTGGGCACAGCACTGCCGGGCAGCATCTCGTTGTCTGCGCAAGACAGCCTGGTCGCCCTGATGAGGCTGCTCAGCTATGGCCTGGTGTTTTTTCTGGCGTTTCAGTATGGGCGCGAGCGTGACAAGGCACTGGCGACCTTCAGATGGCTGGCTTTTGCCGGTTTTGCCTACGCTATTTATGGCCTGATAATTTTCTGGGGAGAGTTCGGCACGCTGTTCTGGTTCTATGACGAAGGTTTCAAGGCTGATGTCAGGGGTACTTTTGTCAACCGCAACTCCTTTGCAACCTACATTGGCCTGGCGTTGCTGGTTGCGATTGCCGTATTCAATCAGAAGGTGAGCCGCCGCAGCAGGGCAGCGCTGCCCATGCTGATGGGCAGGGAACTGCGCATTGAGCGCTTTATCCTGCAGGTGTGGAAGCCTCTGATAGCTATTTTGTTGATGACCACGGCCTTGATCCTGACCCATTCCAGGGGTGGTTTCTTCAGCACGCTGGCGGGTGGACTGGTGCTGCTGTACCTGCTTAACAAGCGCCAGCAGGCGCACGGCAGATCAAAGGCGGTGCTGGCCGGCGCGGTGCTGGTCGCGGTTATCGCGTTTGTGCTGACCAGCGAAGTGCTGTTGCAGCGCATTGACCGCCTGACGGTCGACGGCAATGGCCGTGCTCAGGTTTACGGGATGACTGTGGAGGCCATTGAGGACAATCCGGTACTGGGTTTTGGCTACGGCACCTTTACCGACAGTTTCCGGCTGTACCGTGATGACCGGCTGGCAGCCCATTACGATAAAACCCACAACACCTACCTGGAGAATATTTTTGAACTGGGCTGGCCGGCAGCGACCGTGTTATTCCTGGTGATTGGCTGGCTGGCCCTGCTGTGTCTGAAGGGGGCATGGACGCGTGGCCGGGACTGGGTGTATCCGGCCACCGGGGTGGCAGCGACCGTGCTGGTGGGCGTGCATTCCTTGTTTGACTTCAGCCTGCAGATGCCGGGCATTGCGATTACCTACGCCGCTATTCTGGGCGTGGCGTATGCGCAGTCGTTTTCCTCGGTTTCGTGGGAATGACGCCACACCGGTCCCCGGGTGTCGGGATGCACCCGGCGGGATATAATCCTGTCCATGTGCCCGATGCCTGATCTTTACCGTATTTTCGATGTCACCCTGAGCAGCGACTTCCCGTTGCCGGAATTGCCGCAGACCAGCGGGGAAGAGTATTCTTTAGCGGTCAGGCTGGGCGCGGGCGACGCGGAGCAGTTCCCTGCGCAGGGTTTTGAAAAAGTGTTTGAGTGGCTCGACTACAATGGCAACCTGGTAAGCCGGAGTGAGCGCCGGGGCGATGAATACCTGTACATTTTTCCCGGTCACGCCAGCTACCATATATCTTCCGGGCGGGTTATCACCTGCTTTTTGCATAAAGGCTCCACGCTGCAGGTGTTGCGCCACCTGCTGCTGAACCAGATCATCCCCCGTTACCTGGCCGGCGCCGGCAGATTGGTGCTGCACGCCAGTGCAGTGATACTGGAAAACGGCCAGTCGGTCGCTTTCCTGGGTAATTCCGGGTTTGGCAAATCCACCCTCGTGTCGAGCTTTCATCGTCATGGTGCGCAGTTGATCAATGATGATTGCATCCTGCTTGAGTGCAGCGAAAACGGGGTAACGGCGCTGGGT
>QIKV01000010.1 GCA_003233115.1 Oceanospirillales bacterium | reverse complement strand
TTTTGCCCTGTTCAAAGCAGGTGCCATACCGGTACTGATCGATCCGGGCATCGGCATTCAACCGTTGAAGACCTGCCTGGCTGAAGCCAGCCCAGCGGCCTTTATTGGCGTTACCAAAGCCCAGTTGGCACGTAAACTACTCGGCTGGGTGCCAGGCGTGAAACTGATCACAGCAGGACTGAAGCTGGGCTGGGGTGGGCTGGACACCAGGCAGCTATACAAGTTGGGAAAAAATAACCCCGGTCCCGTGCTGGCAGATACACAGCCCGACGAGATGGCCGCCCTATTGTTCACTTCGGGCAGCACCGGCATTCCCAAGGGCGTGGTTTACCGCCACCGCCACTTCGTTGCCCAGGTTGAGATGCTGCAGTCTGTTTTTGGTATCCGAAATGGTGAAGTTGATTTACCCACATTCCCGCCATTCGCACTGTTTGATCCAGCCATGGGCATGACCACTGTCGTGCCGTTAATGAATCCCACCCGGCCGGCCAAAGCAGACCCGCGTTTGCTGGTGCAGACCATTGACCACTTTGAGGTAAGCAACATTTTTGGGTCACCGGCCCTGTTGAATGTGCTGAGCCGTTACACCGAAGCAGAGAAAATCCACCTGCCCTCAGTGCGCAGGGTTATTTCAGCCGGTGCCGCCATGCCTGTTGCCACGGTGCGTCGCCTGCAAAATGCCCTGTCGGCCGATGCAGAAATTTTTACACCCTACGGCGCGACCGAGTGTCTGCCCGTTGCCAGCGTTTCGGGCACTGAATTGAATCATGAAGTTGAGTATCGCACTGCGACAGGCGCAGGCACCTGTGTCGGCCGGCCGGTTGCTCCGAACCGGGTAAGGATAGTCCCGGTCACGGATTTCGAGCTGACCACTTTCGAAGACTGCGTGGAGTTACCCGTCGGCATCACGGGCGAAATCGTAGTGCACGGCCCGACGACGACCGATGCTTACTGGCAGCTGGAGGAGCAAACCCGGCACGCGAAGATCACTGACCCTGAAGGGCGCGTATGGCACCGCATGGGGGATGCGGGCTACTTTGATACAGATGGAAATTTGTGGTACTGCGGACGTAAATCCCAACGGGTTACACACGCCGGCCAGGTGCTGTATGCGGACCAGACCGAGGCCATTTTCAATACCCATCCAGAAGTAGTCCGCACGGCTTTGGTGGGTGTGGGTCCGAGCGGCCAACAGACCCCCGTTTTATGCGTGGAATTACCGCGCAAAGTCAGCCGTCACCGGCGTGAGCGTATTCGCACAGACCTGTGCCAGATCGGTCGCAACAACACAGCCACGCGGTCGATCAAGCAATTCCTGTTCCACAAGTCATTCCCGGTCGATATTCGGCACAACGCCAAGATCGGCCGTGAGAAGCTTGCCCACTGGGCTGAAAAGAAATTGACATGAAAATAATGGTAACGGGTGGGAGTGGGTTTCTGGGCAGCGCAATCTGTGCACAATTGCGCTCACGCGGGCACCTGGTGACCGCCTATCAACGTGGCAGCAGCGACCACCTGGAGCAAATGGGCGTCACTGTTGTGCGGGGCAGTATCACCGATGCAGGATCGCTCGAAAATGCAATGCAAGGCATTGATGCCGTTATCCATACAGCCGCCAAAGCCGGGATATGGGGGTCTTATGATTCGTATTACGGGCCCAATGTCACCGGCACAGCCAATGTCATCTCCAGTTGTCGAAAAAACGGCGTGCACAAGCTGGTTTTTACCTCATCCCCCAGTGTGGTCCACGCCGGTGGCGACATTGAGGGCGGCGATGAATCCTTGCCCTATCCTGACCATTTTAACTCACCCTACCCGGCCACCAAGGCACTGGCTGAGCAACAGGTCCTGGCAGCCAATGGCCCCGAACTACATACCGTTTCACTGCGGCCCCACCTGATCTGGGGCCCGGGTGACAGCCACTTGCTGCCGCACCTCAGGGAGCGGGCAAAAAAGGGTAAACTGAAGCTGCCGGGACCAGATAAACTGATTGACACGGTATACATTGACAACGCTGCCAAAGCACACCTGCTGGCACTGGATAAACTGATAACCAGGCCCGAAACCGTTGGCGGCAAGCGCTACTTTATTAGCAATGACGAACCGGTTCCCCAGCGGGAAATCATCGGTGGATTGCTGCAAGCTGCCGGCCTCGAAGTGGACATCCAGGCAATATCACCCCGCATCGCCATGGCGGCTGGCACGGTGCTTGAGTTGGTCTGGAAATTGTTCCGGCTAAAATCTGAGCCACCCGTAACCCGCTGGTCGGCAGAGCACCTTTCCACTGCTCATTGGTACAACATTTCAGCGGCCAAACGAGATTTTGGGTATGTGGCCGAGGTCAGTATTGCCGAGGGTTTGGAAAAACTTGCTGCCAGCTTGTAAGAAAAAGAGCTCCACTCGGTTCAGTGGGTTCCGGAAGTTAAGCAGAGCGATGCTTCTAACAGAATCCACAACTCTAAGCGGGGATATGGGGTACTTCCCCCTACGACCGTGGCCTGCCGGGAGCAGGCCCCGAGCCCCCATGGATGGGTTCATGGCGTGTCGTAGGGGGAAGTACCCCGTGTCGCCGCGAATTAAATGATGGATAGCTTAAAAGAATTGTAAGCAGCAGAGCTCTTTTTCCTGCGTCAGTGCATCGGACGACCGCGTACTTTTCTAATAACGTATTCCAGCCTTGAGTAATTCAGCAGCTTCACGTCCTCGTCAGACGCATCTTTGTAACGGCCATGGTATTTGTGTTTGACCCAGGCGTTGATGTCCAGGCGCTTACCGTATTCAAACAGGTAGTTATTGAGCGGGTGGAAGCCTTCCCCGTGCACGAAAGTGGTGCCAAAATCGATCACATACGGGTTCCCGTCGTGGCCTGCAATCAGGTTGGACTTGGATTTGAGGTCACCGTGGCTGACACCACGCGCGTGAAAGGACTGGATGATTTTCAGCAAGGCGGCGAACCAGCTATCCCGGTGGCCCAGGCCAGCCTCTTGACCGATTCCCGGTGGCCCAGGCCAGCCTCTCGACCGGTTCCCGGTGGCCCAGGCCAGCCTCTCGACCGGTTCCCGGTCTCTCCTTCTCTCACCTTCCCTCACCTTCTCCTGCCAGCTTGCCTGCCGGTATGGCACGCCGTCGATAAAATCCATCAGCAGGAACCGCTGCGCCAGCATGCCATGGCACGCCGGTACGCCCTCCACGCCCTGTAGCCGCCGGTAGGCCAAATACTCTCTTTTCAGGGTTGCCTGACGGGCTTTGCGAATGGCCCCGCGCCCCATTGCTGACTTGATCACCAGTTTCAGGCCATCGCCTTCAAACAGCAAAACCGTGCCCTGGTTGGAGGTTGCCAGGATATTTTTGCCAGACGCAAGACTGGACTCTATCCAGCGCAGCAGGTCATCCGCCCTGGCGGCGATGGTCGCGGGGATTTGGATATGATCGGTCATTGCCTGCGGATAATACCGGCAACTGAGCCGCGATTGCACCACTGATAATTTTCCGATCAATAAAGACACAATGAAATTGCACATGGGAATGACACACGGTTCCTTGTTAATATGCTGATCTTTGTGCCGTTTCCAGGGAGTTTCCATGCGCCTCAAATCATTTTTGCGCCTCTTACCATTATTGCTTGGCCTGCCTGCAGGCAACGCAATGGCTGAAGCTTACCCCTCAACTTACAGCCCATTGCCATCTGAGCCTACGCTGATCACCCACGCAACCATTCTGACCGGCACCGGCGAACGTCTGGATGATGCCAGCCTGTTGCTGGCAGATGGCAAGATATCATTTGTGGGTGAAGGCCAGGCAAGTGAAGACCAGGTACCCGCAGGCGTCACAACCATTGACGCCAGTGGCCGCTGGGTGACACCGGGCCTGATTGATGTCCACTCCCACCTTGGTGTCTACGCCAGCCCCGCCGTTAAAGCACTTGCAGACGGCAACGAAATGACCAACCCGGTAACGCCGAATGTCTGGGCCGAACACAGCATCTGGCCGCAGGATCCCGCTTTTTCACGCGCGCTGGCAGGTGGTATCACTTCACTGCAGGTGCTGCCCGGCTCCGGCAACCTGTTTGGCGGGCGCAGTGTCATTTTGAAGAATATATACAGCACCAGTTACCAGGGCATGAAATTCCCCGACGCGCCTTACGGCCTGAAGATGGCCTGCGGGGAAAACCCCAAGCGGGTCTACGGCGAGCGCAAGCAAATGCCCAGCACCCGCATGGGCAACATGGCCGTCTACCGTGCACAGTGGATTTCAGCACAAAAATATATTGATGACTGGGCCGCTTATGACAAGAAAGTCGCCGCCGGCGGCGACGAAGCCAAAGCACCCAAGCGTGACCTGAAACTGGAGACCCTGGCCGGTGTACTCAAAGGTGAGATCCGCGTGAATATGCACTGCTACCGCGCGGATGAAATGATGACCATCCTGGATCTCGCCGACGAGTTTGGCTACAAAATCAGCACCTTTCACCACGCTGTTGAGGGCTATAAAATTGCCACCAAGCTGGCAGAGAAGAATGTCTGTGCCGCCATGTGGGCCGACTGGTGGGGTTTTAAAATGGAAGCCTATGACGGCATCCAGGAAAACATCGCCATCGTGGACCGGCCGCCAGGCAGTTGTGCCATCGTGCATTCAGATTCTTCAGAAGGTATACAACGCCTGAACCAGGAGGCGGCCAAAGCCATGACACGCGGCAACCTGGCCGGCATGGACATTGCCCCGGAACGGGCTATTCGCTGGATTACCAGCAACCCTGCAAAAGCCCTGGGTATTGACGACCAGACGGGTTCGCTTGAGCCCGGCAAGATGGCCGACGTGGTGATCTGGAACGGCAATCCGTTCAGCGTGTACGCCAAGGCCGGGCAGGTATTTATCGATGGTGCGCTGGTCTATGACCGCGACAACCCGGACTTGCAACCGGTGTCCGATTTCGAGCTGGGCCAGTTGCTGGGGGTATCACAATGAAAACACTGAGAATAATGCTGCTTGCCTCACTCGCCATGTTCACGATAGCAGCGCAGGCACAGACCATCCTGATCCGTGGCGCCACCGTACACACCATGGACAAAGGTGGCACACTGGAAAATACCGATGTATTGATTGCGAACGGAAAAGTCCAGAAAATCGGCAAAAACCTGCCAGTGCCGCAAAATGACGTGCTGGTGTTTAACGCTGAAGGCAAGCCATTGACGCCGGGATTCTTTGCCGGCATCACCGGTATTGGCATCAGCGAAGTTTCCGCAGTGAAAGGAACGGCTGACGCCAGCCTGGCATTGAAAGAAATGCACCCGGAATTCAATGTCACTCTCGCATATAACCCAAACTCCAGCCTGATTCCTGTGACCCGTATCGAGGGATTTTCATTCACGCTGCTTGGTGCAGGTGCGATGGGCTCAATATTCGGCGGGCAGGGCCGCATGGTGGAACTGAATGGCGGCTATCAAAGCTTTATTGGCAGTTCGGTCCTGTTTATAAACGTGGGCAGCGACGCGAGCGGACTCAGCGGCGACTCCCGTGCCGGCCAGTGGATGCTGTTGAACCAGGCTATGCAGGAAGCGGTCAAGCCGCCGGCAGCCGACGACGCAAGGCTGCTGACACCCGCTGGCCGCAACACATTGTCTGCTTTTTCCAAATATAGTGGAAAGACAGTTTTTAACGTGGATCGTGCAAGTGACATCCTGGCGGTACTGCGTTTTGCTAAATATCATAGCCTTAACCCTGTCATCAGTGGTGGCGCCGAAGCCTGGATGGTGGCCACGCAACTGGCTGATGCCAACGTACCGGTCGTGCTCAACCCGCTGGCCGACCTGCCGCGCAGCTTTGACAGGCTCGGCTCACGGCTGGACAATGCTGCGCTGCTCGAAGCGGCCGGCGTGACCATCGCCATCAGCGGAGCCGGTTCACACAACGCCCGCAGACAGCGCCAATTGGCAGGCAATGCGGTCTCCTATGGCCTGCCCCATGAGGCCGGCATCGCCGCACTGACCAGCAATCCTGCGAGCATTTTTGGTTCCACCGATGACCAGGGCATTATCAAGCGAGGCAAATCGGCCAACCTGGTGCTATGGAGCGGTGACCCGCTGGAAGTGACCAGTGTGGCGGAAAAGGTGGTTATCAACGGCAGGTTGATACCGATGGTATCCCGCCAAACCAAACTGCGTGACCGCTACCTGCCGCAGAACCCGGAGATGCCGAGAGCCTACATCAAACCGTAGATTCAAGCGCCCGGCAGTTTGTAAGGTAAAAAGGTCTGGTAATAGCGGGCCTTTTTACTTCACAATTGCGCGCCCTGCGCCACTGCGGGGATCTGAGGCGGCGGTCAATTCACCGGTTTTGCGGTCCCACATTACGCCCTGCATATTGCCCCAGGGCTCCTTGCGGACTTCAATCGTGTGTCCCATGGCTTCCAACGCCGCTATATCAGCAGCGCTGAAGGCCGCTTTCTCAGCATATACTTTATCCGGCAGGTACTGGTGATGATAGCGCGGCAGTGACACCCATGATTCCGGTCCGTTGCCAGCCACAAAATCCAGGATTCCCAACAGCACCATGGTGATGATGCGGCTACCACCCGGCGTGCCGATCGCAGCCATTTTACCCTGCCCCAGCATCAACGTAGGTGTCATGCTGGAAAGTGGCCGTTTGAATGGCTGGATCTCATTGGCGGTAAAGCCGATCAAACCATAAGCATTCGGTGCGCCCGGCTTGGCCGAGAAATCGTCCATTTCATTGTTCAGTACAAAACCGGTACCCGGCACCATGAACTTCGAGCCAAAAATCGTATTGACCGTCAAGGTCGCTGAGACCATATTGCCTTCCGCATCAATGATGGAAAAATGCGTTGTATGCGTACCTTCAGGCAGGTTTTCCCTGCCCGGCAGCATATTGCTGGGGGTGGCTTTGTCGAACATGATGCCAGCGCGCAAACCGGCGGCGTAATTTACATCGGTCAGCCGGGCCTGCGGTACCGGGTAAAAATCCGGATCGCCCAGGTACAAAGCCCGGTCACGAAAAGCGCGGCGCATGGCTTCGATCACCAGGTGAGAGCGCTGTACTTTACTGAGTTCGGCTATGTGGTAGGGCGCAAGAATATTCAGCATCTCTGCAATGGCGATGCCACCGGACGACGGTGGCGGTGCGGTAACCAGTTCATAGCCCCGGTAAGTAGTGCGTACCGGCTCACGCTCCTTGACCGTGTAGCCGGCCAGGTCTTCCATGCTCCAGATGCCACCGGCAGCCTGCACGCCATCGACCAGGCGCCGGGCGATTTCACCCGTGTAAAAACCGTCGCGCCCCTCAGCCGCAACTTTCTCCAGTACCGCAGCGAGATCAGGCTGTTTGACCAGGTCACCCAATTCCGGTATTTTGCCATCCGGCAAAAAGGCCTTTGCAGCAGCCGGCCACCGGCGCATATCCGCTTCCTTGTATTGCAGCATACTGATGAATTTTTTATACGCAGGAAAACCCTCACGGGCAATACGTATAGCGGGTTTCAGGCTTTCAGAAAGTGGCAGCTTTCCATAATTTGCAGCCAGGTGGTCCAGGCCGGCAACTTCCCCGGGGATGCCGGCGGCCAGCGGGCCGTTGAGCGCCAGGTCGCGGTTTACTGAACCATCTTCATTCAGGTACATGTCCCTGTCGGCCGCTGCCGGGGCCATCTCACGGCCATCAATCATGACCTCAAATCCATCGGCAGCGCGGCGTAACATCCAGAAGGCACCACCGCCAATACCGGAACTCGTCTGCTCAACCACTGCCAACACAGAACTGACAGCAACCGCTGCATCAAAAGCATTTCCACCTTTTGCCAGTATCTCGTGACCGGCTTCGGTCGCCAGGTAATGGGCACTGGCGATGGCGGCCCTACCCGGCTGATCGGCCTGCAGCGGTTGTGCCAAAATGGCAACCACAGCGACCAGCCAAAAACGGGCTTTCATACCTCTGCCGACCGGATCAGTTGGTGATATTTCTCCCACAGTTGTTCCTCTGTTTCCTTGTATCCGGGGTCTTTCGGGATACATTCCACCGGGCACACTTCAATGCATTGTGGTGTGTCAAAATGCCCGACGCATTCAGTGCACAGGTTTGGGTTGATTTCGTAAATCTCCAAGCCCTGGTAGATCGCCTCATTGGGGCATTCCGGCTCACATACGTCGCAGTTAATGCATTCTTCGGTGATTTTCAGCGCCAAGATCAGTTTCCAAACTGCTTCTTTAGCGCAATTGCAATCTCAGCCCCGACGAATTGCGAAACATCCCCACCCAGGCGCGCTACCTCTCTGACCAGGGTGGAAGAGATAAAACCGTATCTCTCATCCGGCGTCAGAAACATGGTTTCTACCTCCTCACACAAATTACGGTTCATGCTGGCGAGCTGAAATTCATATTCAAAATCCGATACCGCACGCAAGCCACGCACGATGACTCTGGCACCTTTTTCCTGAACAAAATCGACCAACAGGTTGCTAAAGCCCACAATCTCAATATTGTCCAGGTCACCCAACTGGCTTTTGGCCAGTTCAATCCGCTTTTCCAGGCTGAAGAACGGTGTTTTATGAGGGCTATCTGCGATCGCGACGATTACGTGGTCAAAAACACTGGCAGCACGGGAGACCAGGTCCGTATGACCGTGGGTAATCGGGTCGAAAGTACCCGGATACAACGCTGCACACGAAAAATTCATTACTTGCTCGTCCTGCTGCACAAAAAGGGATTGATATTCTACCCTTGAAAACGTGCTGGGTTAAACATAATCGTGCGCAAAAAAAAGGCCGGCGTGGAGCCGGCCTTCAAGCAGGGACTAAAAGCAGACGTGGGGGCCTGCCTTCAATTATAAGACCCGCCAACCAGAGAATTTCTTTCACTGCCGCCGAAATAGTTGCATGCGCACGTCACCCAGTTGCTGGTCGCGCCAGACTGACCAGCCTGCGGGCGGTGACAACTGCAGTGATGCCGGTATTTCCACGTAGACAAATCCGCCACGCCTGACGCAAGCCTGCCGGTCCAGACTTGCAAGCACCCGACCGCCGAGATTACTGTCAAACGGCGGATCAACAAACACCAGGTCCAGGCTGTTCGGGGCCAGGCCCTCCATCAATGACATCGCGCCTCCGGCCTGCAGGTCGACCTGTTCCGCCTGTAACTGCTCAATGCTCTGGCGCAATACTGCAAGCGCGCGGGGATGCTTTTCAACCATCAGCACCGATGCCGCGCCACGTGAAGCGGCTTCAAAGCCCAGCACACCGGTACCGGCGAAAAGGTCGGCGCAATCCGCTGCGGCCACCCACGGCTGTAGCCAGTTAAAGAGCGTCTCACGGCAACGGTCGCCCGTGGGGCGCAAGCCCGGAACATCGGCTACCGGCAGGCGGCGCCCGCGCCAGTCACCGCCGATAATTCTGACCCGGTTGTTTTTTGCAGATTTGCTCATATTTTGTCTGCGACAAGCTTATCAAGCTGCTAGCATATCGCTTTTATTGCCCACGGTTAAACTCCATCACATGTTTCGAATCTTCCGCAAGAAAAATAACCAGCCAGGCAAATTGCAGGATGTGCAACTGAGGCCGGTCGAACAGTCCGGTGTTGACCTGCTGGAGAAACGCCTTGCAGACTCGCGCCGCACCATCGGCAAGCGCCTCAAAGACCTGGTCAGCAACCATAGCAATATCGATGAGGACTTGCTCGAAGAACTTGAGACGACGCTGTTGACAGCAGATATAGGTATTAAGGCCAGCCTCGAAATTATGGATAATCTGCGCGCTGCCATTGACAGTGGCTCCATCAGGAGTCCCCAGACATTGTTGCCGGCGGTGCAAGCGGAACTGTATGAACTGATCGAGTCCAGCGAACAGTTCCTGGCGGTGGACGCCAGCCAGAAACCTTTCGTCATACTGATGGTAGGCATCAACGGTGCCGGCAAAACCACCACCATCGGAAAGCTGGCACAGCGATTCAAACAGGAGGGCCTTAAGGTCATGCTGGCTGCCGGTGATACTTTCCGGGCCGCCGCTGTAGAGCAGTTAAAGTCATGGGGTGCGCACAATGATGTGCCGGTCATCGCCCAGGGAACCGGCGCAGACTCAGCAGCGGTAATTTTTGATGCCATGCAGTCAGCCAAAGCCCGTAATATTGATGTGTTGATCGCCGACACCGCCGGTCGCTTACATACCCAGACCAACCTGATGGATGAATTGAAAAAGGTCAGGCGGGTAATGGGCCGCGTGGACGAAAATGCGCCGCACGAAGTCATGCTGGTGATAGATGCCGGTACCGGCACCAATGCGTTGAACCAGGCGCAGCATTTTAATGAGGCAGTCGGCGTTACCGGCATCACCATCACCAAGCTGGATGGCACCGCCCGCGGCGGTATGTTATTTGCTATTGCCAGGGAACTCAGCATACCGATTCGCTTCATCGGTGTGGGTGAAGCCGCCAAGGACCTGCGGCCCTTCGATGCCGGCACGTTTATCAATGCCATCCTGCCTTTGGACTGACAGCGAGTCTGTATGCAAGACCTGCCGTTTTCAGCAAGACTACTGACCTGGTGGGATAAACATGGGCGCAAGGACCTGCCCTGGCAACACCCACGCACGGCCTACCGGGTGTGGCTTGCCGAGATCATGCTACAGCAGACCCAGGTCACAACCGTCAGCCCCTACTTCAAGCGCTTTGTTAAAAGGTTTCCAGATATCCAAACACTCGCGGCAGCGAGCACGGATGAGGTGCTGGCGTTATGGTCCGGTCTCGGCTATTACGCCCGTGCACGCAACCTGCATAAGGCCGCTGGTATCTGTGTGGCAGACTTTAACGGGCTGGTACCGGAATTCCCCGAGGCACTCGCGATGCTGCCGGGCATCGGCCAGAGCACGGCAAACGCCATCTTCTCGCAGGCATACGGCCAACCCGCCGTGGTACTGGATGGCAACGTGAAGCGGGTGCTAAGCCGCCGTGGAGCGGTTGCGGGCTGGCCGGGTAAAGCCAGCGTGCACAAGAAACTGTGGGGCATAGCCGAAGACGTGCTGCCCACGCAACGGGCAGCGGACTACACCCAGGCCATCATGGATCTGGGTGCGACGCTATGCACCCGTTCAAACCCGGCTTGCAACGATTGTCCGGTCAACCGGGATTGCCAGGCACATTTGCACAACAGGGTTAAGGATTTCCCGGCGCCACGCCCCAAAATAAAGATTGCGGAAAAATCATTCCACATGCTGATCCTGCGCGATGGTGACGGCCGCATCCTGCTTGAGCGCCGTCCGCCAAGCGGTATCTGGGGCGGGCTGTGGTCCTTGCCTGCAGACGATAACGGCCAGTCCCTTAACCAGTGCCTGGACGGGCACGCGGGTGTAGACGCGGCTGACCTGAACCCACTGCCGAGCCTGCAACACCAACTGACGCACATGCGCATGACCATATTGCCTTTATATGGTGAGGTGACGTCACCGCCAAAAGGGGTAAAATGTAGCGCTGAACAAGGCTGGTTTGGACACGAGGAATGGCCGGCACTGGGCCTGCCGAAACCGGTAAGACAACTGCTGGAGCAACACACGAGGATGGTAAGCAATGACTGATCGCATGGTTCAATGTGCGCTGCTGAAAGAAGAACTGCCGGGTTTGCTGTATCAGACCTATCCCGGCGAACTCGGCAAGAGAATTTACGAGAATATATCCCAACCGGCCTGGCAGAAATGGATGGCGCATCAGACCATGCTGATCAACGAGCACCGGCTGAGCCCGATCAAACCGGCCGACCGAAAATTTATCGAAGAGGAGATGGAAAAATTCCTGTTTGGCGAAGGCTCGGAAAAACCTGACGGCTACGTTCCCGAAGGAAACCAATAGAGTGGGTTATCCTTGACTTAGTTGCGCCTAAACGGTTTAATACCGCGCTCTCTGACTCCAGAGAACGCAAGACAAATGGCCAGATAGCTCAGTTGGTAGAGCAGCGGACTGAAAATCCGCGTGTCGGTGGTTCGATTCCACCTCTGGCCACCAATTTTTTCAAAAATTTTTTTACCTTACTTCGCTGTAGCGAATGAAGTTAAAAAAGCGGTTGATCCTGACTATTCTGAAACGGGTGTTACTATGAAAACACGTTTATTTTGAAGATGAGAGTTCTTTCCAACTGTCAGAATTTAAAATGGTGTGTGAGACACCTGGTGGTGCTTCGTCAGCTAGCTCAACAAAGGAATCAGAGCCGTCCAGATTCTCAGTAAAAACCGCCATACATTTGCGTTTCCCTTTTGTGGACGGGTATATAACCCCTTCCATACCAGCATTTCTGAGCAAACGCCCGAAAACCTGTGGATTAGATGGAATTTCGTATTGAACTGGGTTGTCGCGCCAATTGGAAGCCAGGAGGCTTTTTCTGAGAAGATTGGTGTTATTCACCAACCAAGGCGGCTTCAATCCAATAGATCTACCCAGCCTCTTAAGGTCTTCAGGCATTGGGAACTTTGAGATTATCTTTGTGAACGCATCCAAATTTGAAACCTTTGAAAGATCAAATATATTTTTTAGATTGAAAGAAAGTTTAACAGCGGTGAAAGAATGCGGTGTAACAAGGGCAAGCTCATGGCCTTCGAAAATAGACTGAGGGTTGCTGAAGTATTCTGAATACGCAGTATTATAGTCACTGGCAATGTAAAGCGCGGGGAAGCCTGGAAACCTTCTGGAATCAAGATCTCCTCCGATGTTAAAGCGCCCTCCCTTAATCAAACTTCCTCTGGTGGAAAGAAATTCATTTGAGTGCTTAAAATTAACGAGCCTAAACCATGCTTTTTCAAATTTCTTGAGATTGCCGTAATCTTGAAGCGCATTGGATAGTTCTTCGCTATGAACTTCACGAAGACCCTCCAAATGGTAAAAAAGGAGAAGGGTATATTTTTCCAGGTTGTCAGAAAATTTTTGCCATGCTCGTAAGTCTTTCTGACTAAACTCATCGAGAAGGAATCCAACCGTTCCGCGACGCAGGTTAGGGGTTGGTCGAAGCTTCTTCACTGCGAGCCTGCGTGACAAACTTAAGCAGTTTCTTATAGCGCCCCAAACGAATCATGTCGCGAGGAGTTATTTCACCAAGCATTGGGTTAATGGTTTTAAACCATAAGGCAGTCTTTGCATTGTCACCATCAAAGTATTCAGCGACAAGATTGCAGATATTAGCAATCTGCTCAAGGCGCTCTTTTAGGTCGCGAGGAATCCTGTTATCTAACCGGACTGACCTCATGCTCACACCGCTGAGTTTAGACAGAGCATTTGTGTCGAAGTCCAGGAAATCTGTTACTCGGCTGTAATTGAGTTCGAGTCCATGATTTGCCCAGAACTTAAGAGGGTCCGTTTGGGAAACGTTTGCGTATAGCTGGTCGTGGCGTGAAGGCAT
>QIKV01000221.1 GCA_003233115.1 Oceanospirillales bacterium | reverse complement strand
CCGCCGGTGAGCTGCAGCGGCCGCCAGCCGGACATCTGGATATGGGTAATTCGGGTACCGCCATGCGCTTGCTGGCCGGCGTGCTGAGCGGACAGAATTTCGACACGACACTGAGCGGCGATGCGTCGCTGAACCGCCGCCCGATGCAGCGCATTGTTGAGCCACTGAGGCTGATGGGTGCGCACATTCAGCCGCACGGGCAGGGCACCGCGCCGCTGACCATTGGCGCCAGTGAGGGGTTGCATGGCATCGAGTACAGCTCGCCGGTTGCCAGCGCCCAGATCAAGTCCTGTATCCTGCTGGCAGGGCTGTATGCATCCGGCTCCACCTGTGTCAGGGAACCGCGCCTGAGCCGCGACCATACCGAGCGCCTGTTACCACTGTTCGGTGTGGATTTGTCGGCACCGTGCTGTGTACGCGGGGGCGCGCGGTTGACCGCTGCGCAATTCGATGTCCCCGGCGATATCTCAGCGGCAGTGTTTCCGCTGGCGGCCGCGGCACTGAACCCGGGTTCGGCGATCGTGGTGCGGCGCGTCGGTTTAAACCCCACCCGCACCGGTCTGCTTGACTGCCTGCAGGAGATGGGTGCGGAGCTGGAAGTGGTCAGCCGCTTTGAGCAGGGCGCGGAGCCTGTCGGCGATATTCGGCTGGTTTATAATGGCATGCTGAAGGGTATCGATGTGCCGGAATCCAGGGTGCCGGACATGATCGATGAATTACCATTGCTGATGGCGCTGGCCGCGACTGCCAGCGGCATGACACGGATACGTGGCGCGGCAGAGTTGCGGGTCAAGGAGAGCGACCGCCTTGCCGTGATGGCAACAGGCCTGCAAAAGCTCGGCGTCGAATTGCAAGAGTACCCGGACGGAATTGATATCAGGGGCGGCAGCATCAGCGGCGGTCGTGTAGACAGCGCAGGGGACCACCGCTGTGCCATGGCCTTTGCCGTGCTGGGCCTGGTGGCATCGGCAGCGGTCCGGATTGAAGCGGCGGAGTATATCGCAACGTCCTACCCGGGCTTCAGTGATGACATGAACCGGCTTGGTGCAAACATGGAAGCGGCACAGGATAACCCGGGGGAGCCGGCATGAGTCATGCGGATATAGCCAGTGCAGATGTCCCGGTCATTGCGATCGACGGGCCAGGCGGCTCCGGCAAGGGTACACTGTCTACGCGGTTGGCAGAACACCTGGGCTGGCATTTTCTCGATAGCGGCGCCTTGTACCGGCTAACCGCCCTGGCGGTAATGAAAAATTCCGTTCCAGTGGATGATGAAGCGGCCCTGGGAGCGCTGGCAGCGCGGCTCGATATCCGCTTTGAGACCAGCAGGGATGGTGTTAAGGCCCTGCTGGATGGCGAAGACGTCAGCGACCGCCTGCGCGGTGAAGCGGTCGGGGTGGTCGCCTCAAAGATCGCCGCCACACCGGCTGTCAGGGCGGCACTGGTCAAGCGCCAAAGACAGTTTCGCAGGTTGCCGGGGCTGGTTGCAGACGGCCGGGATATGGGCACGGTCATTTTTCCGGATGCAGATCTCAAGATATTTCTGACTGCAAGTGCGGAAATTCGCGCACAACGGCGACATAAGCAGTTGAAAGAAAAAGGAGAAAGTGTTAATCTCTCGCGCCTTTTCAGGGAGATCAAAGCCCGTGATTTGCGTGATCAATCGCGATCCATCGCACCGCTCAAGGCGGCTGAAGATGCGGTGATCATTGATTCGACCGATTTAAGTATTGAACAAGTACTTACGAAAGTTATAGACATGATTTAAGTTTATGCTATAAGTTACTGATTATTAAATAGTAGTATTAGATATAATATGGGTCCATCCAATGTCGGATGGCGGATTTTTAACCGGCACAAGTGCGTGCCACACAACCTGGTGGATATACTGCAATAGCCAGTATGTCTGTTGAGATTAAACCAATGACTGAAAGTTTCGCTGAATTATTTGAACAAAGCCTCGCTTCACAAAGCCTGAAGCCGGGTACTATCGTTACCGGTACGGTAGTTGAAATCAGGGACGACGCTGTTGTCGTCAATGCCGGACTTAAATCTGAGGGCATCGTGCCCATTTACCAGTTCCGTTCACTGGATGGAGAACTGGAGGTAGAAGTTGGCGACAGTGTGGAAGTTTCGCTGGAGGCCGTCGAAGACGGTTACGGTGAAACCAAGCTGTCGCGGGAAAAAGCCAAGCGTGCCATGGTCTGGGACAAGCTCGAGAGCGCGTTCGAAGACGAAAGCATTGTACAGGGCAAAATCAGCGGAAAAGTCAAAGGCGGATTTACCGTCGACATCAACGATATTCGCGCGTTCCTGCCAGGATCACTGGTGGATGTGCGCCCGGTTCGTGACCCGGTTTATCTTGAGGGTAAGGATCTGGACTTCAAAATCATCAAGCTGGACCGCAAGCGTAATAATGTTGTGGTTTCACGCCGTGCGGTGGTTGAGTTGGAGTTCAGTGCAGAGCGTGAAGCACTGCTCGAACGCCTGGAGGAAGGCGTCATCGTCCCAGGCGTGGTCAAGAACCTCACCGATTATGGTGCGTTTATTGATCTCGGTGGCATCGATGGTCTGTTGCATATTACCGATATGGCATGGAAACGTGTCCGTCACCCGAGCGAAGTCGTTAATGTGGGTGATGAACTGGATGTACGGGTGCTGCGTTTCGACCGTGAGCGCAATCGTGTCTCACTCGGCCTGAAGCAACTGGGGGACGATCCCTGGAGCGATCTGTCGCGGCGCTACCCTGTCGGTGCGCGCCTGTTCGGCCATGTTTCCAATATTACCGATTACGGCTGTTTTGTTGAGATTGAGGATGGCGTCGAAGGCCTGGTACACGTTTCCGAAATGGACTGGACCAACAAGAACGTCAACCCCGCCAAGGTCGTGCAGACCGGCGACGAAGTCGAAGTCATGGTGCTGGAGATTGATGAAGAGCGCCGCCGTATCTCACTGGGTATGAAGCAGTGTGCGGCCAACCCATGGGAAGCTTTTGCGGCAACCCACAACAAGGGCGACCGGGTCTCCGGTGCGATCAAGTCCATCACTGATTTTGGTATTTTCATCGGTCTCGATGGCGGCATCGACGGGCTAGTGCACCTGTCAGATATCTCCTGGCTGACGCCCGGAGAAGAGTCTGTACGGAACTTCAACAAGGGTGAAGAAGTGGAAGCAGTGGTACTGGCCGTTGACCCTGAACGCGAGCGTATTTCCCTGGGCCTCAAACAACTGGATCAGGATCCGTTTGCTACCTTCATGGCAGAACACCCGCGTGGCAGCCAGGTCAGAGGCACGGTCAAGGAAGTGGATGCACGCGGTGCAGTCGTTGAGTTGGCCGATGGTGTAGAAGGTTATCTGCGTGCTTCTGATATCAAGAAAGAGCGCGTTGAGGACGCCAGCAAGGAGTTGTCTGTCGGCGATAAGATTGAAGCCAAGTTTATCAGCCTGGACCGCAAGAACCGCAGCCTGACGTTGTCCATTCGTGCGCTTGAAGACGAAGAACTGGCCGAAGCGCTGGAAGAGTACCATCAGCAAAACGCTTCCAGTGGTACAACCTCACTGGGTGAATTGCTCAAGGAGCAACTCGATCAGGACTAGCTCGAGACACACATGTAGTGTAGTGGATCACAATTATTGCTACTTTTAGTACCAGTGCCGGGGACGGGCAGTGCAGACAAAACTGTCCGTTCTGTTTCCGGCTATAATAGGCATAAAACAGGAAAATGAGATCCCAATGACCAAATCAGAATTAATTGACCGCCTGGCAGAAGTACAACAACACCTCGCTCACCTGGATGTCGAACTGGGTGTTAAATCCGTCCTGGAACAAATGAGCAGTTCGTTGTCATCCGGAGAACGCATTGAAATCCGCGGCTTCGGGAGCTTCTCTTTGCATTACCGGGCGCCGCGAATGGGCCGCAACCCAAAAACCGGTGAAGCGGTTGCATTACCTGGTAAACATGTGCCTCATTTCAAACCCGGCAAGTCACTGCGTGAGCGGGTTAATAATATTTCATAATCAAAATCAGGGCTTCCTTAAGTGAAAAAGGCAGGCTTTATTCTTCTGGCTGTCGCAGCCATTGTCGTTGGCTTGATCGTCGGCACACTCAATTCTGTGCCGGTTAGCCTGGACCTGCTCTGGGTTCAGTTCGAAATCCCCCTGGGCCTGGCGATATTGCTGGGATTTTCTTTTGGCCTGTTAGCAGGTTTGAGCTTTATTTATACGTTTCGTGTGTTGCCGCTGAGCTTGCAACTGCGAAAAGCCCGGGCAGCACTAGCCAAAAAAGAGCGGCATGGCCAGCATAAATTCAGCCAGGACAAGCCTGCAATAAGCGCACCCGATGACTGAGATTTTGCTGCTCGCGCTGGTTCCGGCGGCGGCCTGGATCGGCTGGGCACTGGCCAAGGGTACGACCACCCGCGGCGAACGCAAACGCAACCGCAATTTCAGTCATCGCTATTTTCAGGGCCTGAACTACCTGCTGGACGAGCAACCCGACAAGGCCATCGCTGTTTTTATCGAGATGGCAGAAGTCAATGCTGACACCATCGAAACCCACCTTGCACTCGGCAGCCTGTTCAGGCGTCGCGGTGAAGTTGAGCGGGCCATCAGGATTCACCAGAATATCATTTCCAAGACGGGTCTCGATGAACGCCAGAAGACCCGCGCGCTACTTGAGCTGGGCGAGGATTACATGCACGCGGGCCTGTTGGACCGGGCTGAGAATTTGTTCAAGGAACTCATTGAGCTCGATTCCCATGCGCCTTCGGCGTTGCGGCACCTGCTGGATATCTACCAGCAGGAGAAGGACTGGCAGGAGGCCCTGCAACAGGCACACAAACTTGAGGCTGCAACCGACGAGAAAATGGGCCTGGTCATGGCACATTTTTGTTGTGAAATGGCAGAAGACGACCTGCAGGCAGGCAAGCCGGTTGCTGCCCGCAAGCATTTGCGCCAGGCCAGGCGCTATTACCCGGAGAGCATTCGGGCAAGGATCATTCTGGCACGCATCGCGGCACAGCAGGACCGGCCTGCCGAGGCTGTCACTATCTACGAAGAAATTGCAGAAATGGACAAAGAGTACATCCATGAAATCCTGCAGCCCTACCTGGAGTGTGCGCAGGCAGCCGATGATTTCCCGCGGGCGCTTGAGCAAATGGCGAGCTGGTCGCAAAACTATGATGGTGTCAGTTTACTGTTGTCCCAGACAGCCGTGATCAGGGAGGAGCAGGGCCTGGGTGCGGCCACCCGCTACCTGGCGGAAGCACTTACCCGTCGTCCGTCAGTAAAGGGTCTGGATTACCTGATCGAGCTCAAGCTTGAGGGTGGGCCGGAGACTGAATCCGGTGATGAAATATTGCGTGCGGTCGCAGAAAAACTGCTGGCCCGGCAGCCCTCGTACCGTTGTACGCACTGTGGCTATGCCGGCCACAGTCACTACTGGCAATGCCCCAGTTGTAAAAACTGGAGTACCACGCGGATTATCCGCGGTGTGCTGGGTGAATAATGGCAGCCCCTGACTGGCAGGCGCTCGACTGGCAGGCATTGGCCAGTATGGCGGCCATCGGTCTGTATGCCGGCATCCTCAGTTATGTAAGCTGTCGCGTGGCGCTGCGGGTGGCGCAGCGCGCCGGCATGATCGTGCAGCCAGGCGCGCGCCAAAGCCACCAGGTTGCCACCCCGACAGGGGGTGGTGTGGGCCTGATTCTGAGCGTGGCCGTGACCGCGGTCGGAGTGCAATCGCTACTGCCCTTGCCGGTGTTCTGGTGGCTGCATATACTACCGGGCGTGGTGGTACTGGCTGTCGCCGGGTGGCTGGACGACCGGCAGCATGTCTCTACCGTGCTGCGCCTGTTCATTCAGCTTGCTGTCAGCCTGTGGCTGGTAGGCTTCTTCTGTTTTCAGAACCCAGATAGCAACGTTGGTATATGTGCCGGCATCGTGGTGGCGATGATCTGGTGGATGAACCTGTATAACTTCATGGATGGAAGTAATGGCATGGCAGGGTTTCAGGGCGTGTTTGCCGGGCTGGTAATGGCCGTTTTGTTCTTGTTTGGCGATCAGCTTGCGGTGGCCATGCTGGCACTGGCAGTAGCGGCTGCCTGTGCAGGCTTTCTACCGTTAAACTTCCCACAGGCACGTATATTTATGGGTGATGTCGCGAGTGTACCGCTGGGGTTTATTTTTGCTTCTCTGGCAATTTACGGTTGGCACACGGGTACCATCAGCCTGGCCCTTTCAGTGTTGATCATGTCGGTGTTCATTGTCGATGCAACCCTGACCCTGATAGCAAGGGTAATTGCCGGTGAGCGATGGTATACTGCGCATAACCAACACGTATATCAGCGACTGATCGCCCAGGGGCGTTCGCATAGTCGTGTTTTGATGCTTTACCAGACCTTGAACGTGATTTTGGTACTGCCAGCCATTGTGTTGGCAGCAATGTATACGCAATATGCCATTGTGACGGCGGGGCTTACGCTGTTAGTACTCGCAGTCAGTTGGTACACCGCGAACCGGAAACTTGGCATGCATGCTGCAAGGCGGTTGGAATGAAACGGATTTTAGATATCGTGCGTCACCCACGTGCAGCGGTGATTCTCCATGATTTTGGCATGGTCCTGCTGGCATGGTATGCAGCGGACTGGCTGACGGAACGGGCGTCTGTAGCAGCAGTGCACAGTAGTGCCTCGATCGTGGCGAGCTATCTTGTTGTGTTGGTATTGCAGGGTGGCGTGCTGTGGTCTACCGGCCTGTATAAAGGCCTGTGGCGTTTTGCCAGTTTTCAGGATATGTGGAATATCGCCCGCGCAAGTGTTTTTGGCACGGTCGCGATTATGGCTGCTATGGTACTTGCCAAGGGCCTGACGATCAACCAGTGGTTTCCCACAGTGTTGCTGTATCCGGCGTTGCTGTTCGTGTTACTGGGCCTGCCCAGAATGTGTTTCCGCTTCTGGAAGGATTCCCGCATGCCGGTGCTGGCGTCTGAAAAAGGCTTTAAACGCGTACTGATCCTTGGTGCAGGACGTTCCGGAGCAATGCTGGAGCGGGAACTACGCCATCGTGGCGGGTTCGAGGTGGTCGGGTTCCTGGATGACGATAAACGCTTACGCGGGGCACAGGTACACGGCGTTCCGGTAGTGGCAGCGATAGACCAACTGCCCCGCATCGGGGCCGACCTCCAGGCCGATCTGGCCATTATTGCAATGCCGTCCGCAACCAATCAGCAGATGCAGCATATCGTTGAAATCTGTGAGCTCAGTGAAATTGAATTCCGTACGCTGCCCACCTTGCAGGACCTGGGTTCGAAGGCAACAAGAATTGGCGATTTGAAGCGCGTAGCAATCGACGATCTGCTCGGTCGCGATCCGGTGTCGCTGGAATGGGAATCCATTCGCGAGGGTCTGGTTGGCAAACGCGTGATGATCACCGGCGGCGGTGGTTCGATAGGCTCTGAATTGTGCCGCCAGATTGCCCGCCTAAACCCGGTGGAGTTGATCATCATTGACCACAGTGAATATGCCCTGTACCGGATCGACCACGAGTTGCGCAGCGAATTCCATGACCTGGTGTTCTATTCAGTGCTGGGTGATATTTGTGACCCTGCCACCGTTGAAAAAGTGGTCGGTGAGTATCAGCCGGACATGATTTTCCACGCGGCGGCATACAAACACCTGCCAATATTGCAGACGCAGATCCGTGAGGCTTTCCGCAATAACGTCTTGGGAACCATGCGCCTGGCAGAGGCAGCAGAGCGCCATAATGTCGGTACTTTCGTGCTGATTTCCACGGACAAGGCGGTCAACCCGGCAAATATCATGGGCGCAACCAAGCGGGTTGCTGAAATGTACTGCCAGAATATGAATGCCCGCTCGCATACGCGCTTTATCACCGTCCGGTTCGGCAATGTCCTGAATTCAAACGGCAGTGTTGTGCCGCTGTTTCAGGAACAAATCGCCAAAGGCGGCCCGGTGACGGTTACCCATCCGGAGATATCGCGTTACTTCATGACCATTTCCGAGGCCAGCCAGTTGATCATGCAGGCCGCAGTGCTTGGCAGTGGCGGTGAAATATTTGTGCTCGACATGGGTGAACCGGTCAACATCACTTACCTGGCAGAGCACCTGATCCGTCTTGCAGGAAAAGAACCCGGCCGGGATATCGAGATTATATATACCGGTTTACGGCCTGGTGAAAAACTATTTGAACAACTGTTTCACGAGCTTGAACCGTATGAGCAAACGGCACATGAAAAGATTTTCCTGGCGCATCCGCGCGTGGCTGACTGGGATGAGTTGCGCTCCGAGTTAAGAAGCTCTGAGCTGGCGGTCAGGCGTTATGACACCAAGAGCCTGCAGCGCGCGTTGTTGCGCCTGGTGCCGGAATTGGCCAAGACCAGTTTCAATACAGAACCTGCCAAGGTCGTCCCCATTCGCCGTAGCAATTAAATTCTGATGCCAGCGTATCAGCCAGTCAGGAAAGCCGTGTTTCCTGTCGCGGGACTCGGAACCCGGTTTTTGCCGGCCACCAAATCCATCCCCAAGGAAATGTTGCCGATCGTAGACAAGCCGTTAATCCAGTATGCCGTGGAAGAAGCGCTGGAAGCGGGTATTGAAACCCTGATTTTTGTTACCAACCCCAGAAAGCGGGCGATCCAGGAATATTTTGCCAGGGATGAGGCGTTGCAGTCTCACCTGCTGGCACAGGGGCAGCATGAACTGCACGCACGCATTCACGATATTATCCCTGCCCATGTCTCCACAGCGTATGTAATCCAGTCGCAGGCACTTGGATTGGGTCATGCGGTTTGGTGTGCAAAATCACTGGTGGGCAATGAGCCCTTTGCGGTGCTGCTGGCTGACGATTTGATCCGCGCCCCGGCGACCGGCTGTCTGAAGCAAATGGTGGATGAATACCACGCAACGGGCGTGGGGAGCATCGGGGTCGAAGAGGTACCGGCATCCATGACTGACCGCTATGGAATTGTGTCAGTGGAAAGAGCTGACGACGGGCGCGACTATATACGTGAAATCGTAGAAAAACCTTCAGCGGAAAAGGCGCCATCCCGGTTGGGCGTGGTCGGGCGCTATATCCTGCCCGGAGAAATATTCGCGCTGCTCGAGACGGTACGCGCCGGTGTCGGTGGCGAGATTCAACTGACCGACGCAATTGCCGCCCAACTCACCAGCCAGCGCTTGCTGGCGCATGCTTTTGACGGTGTGCGTTACGATTGTGGCAGCCGCCAGGGATTCATCAGGGCGACCGTTGATTATGCCCTTGAGCACGCAGATTTGCGCGCAGACCTGCTGGCGCATTTAGCAACTCTGAAGCGATGAGTGTGCGCCCTGAATGCAACTGGCCACACGGTAAGGTGGTCAGGCTCGGGCACCGGTCAAAGGTGCTTGAAGGCAATGCCTGGGGCGACCCGGTAGCGCGGGATTTATGCGTTTATTTACCCCCTGGGTACTCGGAGTCAGACGCGCCTTATGCCAGCCTGTGGGATTTCGCTGCTTTTTCCAGCAGCGGCCCGGGGCACCTGAATTGGCGCAACCAGGGTGAAACCCTGCCGCAGCGTCTGGACCGGCTGATCGCCAGCGGCGTTATGCCGCCGGTGGTCGTGCCGATGCCGGATTGCTACACTTCCCTGGGCGGTAACCAATATATCAATTCCGCAGCAGTCGGCCGGTATGCCGACTACGTGGTGCAGGAACTTGTGCCATTTTTGTCCGAGCGCATCAATGTCGTTGCCGGGCGCCACGGACGCGGGGTTTTTGGCAAATCATCGGGCGGTTACGGCGCGCTGGTACATGCGATGTATTTTCCGGATACCTGGGGCGGGGTGGCGGTGCATGCCGGTGATATTGGCTTTGAGTGGGTATACCGGCCGGAATTTCCCCGTGCAGCCACCGTGCTATCCGCTTGCGGTGGTGACCCGATCCGCTTTTTGAAAAATTTCTGGGCCAAAAAAAGGCCTGGATCCGCAGATTACTCCACCTTGCTCACGCTGGCGATGGCCGCCAGCTATGATCCAGCGGGTGATCCGGCAGGTGATCCACCAGGTGATCCACCAGGTGATCCGTTGGGTGATCCAGGGGGCGCTATTCAACTGCCATTTGATCTGTACACGCTGGAACTGGATAATGAGCGCTGGAACCGATGGTTGCGGCACGACCCACTGAAGCTGCTGGCATCGCATGTGGATCAGCTTGCGGCACTGAAGCTGCTTTATATTGATGTGGGCAACCGTGACCAGTACAACATTCAGTATGGAACCAGGGCGTTTGTAAAGCGTCTGAATGGGTTGGGGATAGAACACCATTACGAAGAGTTCGACGGTACGCACTCAGGCATGGACTGGCGGTTGGATATTTCACTGCCGAAACTGGCCAGGGCTTTATCAGTATCAGTAGCCATCGACAACTAAAAATTGGATATTAAATGATTGAAATTACAGAAAGTGCACAGGCGTATTTTGCGAAACTGATTGAACAGCAGGAAATGGATGACATCGGCTTGCATTTATCCGTGCTCAACCCGGGTACGCCCAATGCGGCCTGCGACCTGCAATTTCATGTGCCGGGGCAAAACGGTTCCGCAGAGTCCGAGCAGACGTTTGCCTATGGCAGCTTCAAATTATACGTTCCCCACAGTAGCGAACGCTGGCTCAAGGAAGCGAAAATTGATTTTGAGAAAGATGCTGCCGGTGGCCAGTTAACCATCAAGGCACCTGGTATCAAAGGCAGCAAACCGGCCGATGATGCGGCGCTTGCAGATCGGATCAACTGGATACTGGAAGTGGAAATCAACCCCGGTCTGGCCTCCCATGGCGGCATGGTGGGGTTGGAACAGATTACCCCGGATAATGAAGTCATCCTGCGTTTTGGCGGCGGCTGTCAGGGCTGCGGCCTGGCCAATGTCACCTTGAAAGAGAATATTGACAAGACGCTCAAGCAGTATTTTCCGGAGATTAGTGCCGTTATTGACGTCACCGACCATAACAGTGGTGAGAATCCATACTATAAATAGGTTCTGAGTATAGCCCCCCCTTATATACGGGCAGGGCGGGCTTTACTACTTATCCCGAATTTCAGTCAGGCCTTCCTGACTGGCAAACCAGGCAGCGATATCTTCGATATCAGCATCACTCAGGCTGGCGGCAAAGCCGCTCATGATCGGACTCGGACGGCTTCCATCGCGGAAATCGTGCAATGCCTTGCTGAGGTAATCCTGCTGCTGTCCGCCCAGGTTGGGGTAGATCGGCTGGGTGCTTTTGCCGGTCTCGCCATGGCAGGCAAAACAGGTTGTGGCTTTGCGCTGTCCGGCAGCGGCATCACCGGCAGAAAATGCCACAGCCGGAAGCAATGAGAGCAGGGCAATCGCTGCCGTATACTGGAGTTTCTTCATGTTATTCAGCACCCGTGTCATGGTTCTGGTCATGGTTCTGGTCAGCAAGGTATACCGCGATGTCTTCAATGTCCTGGTCGGACAGGGCTTCAGCCTGCAGGCTCATGTTACTGTGCTTGCGCTCACCGGATTTGAAAGCCTGTAAGGCAAACACCAGGTATTCCCTGTTTTGGCCACCGATGCGGGGCACGTGGTATGTCGGGTAGGCGTTGTTATAGCCAATAATTCCATGACAACCGCTGCAGGTATAGGCCTTGATCTTGCCGGCCTTGTAATCCCCGGCTGCAAAAACGCTGGTGGATACCAGACTCAATGACACCAGGCCAAACAATAATATCATCGGGATTTTTTGAATATGCATACGCGTGGTCACATCCGCCGATCATTGGGAACGGGCGATTATAACTGCAGACCGCGCGCAAACCCTAGCAAAAATCCCGTGAGCGGGTCTGCAGGCCTTTTAGCAGGTCGCTGAAGTCATATACCTGGCGGGCGATCAGGTGATATACCTCGCCGTCACTTTCCATGACCCCGTCCACGGCGAGCAGTGAGGCGTTGAGAACGATGCTGCGCTGGCGTTCCCACAGGCGTTGCCAGACCACCACGTTGACGTGCCCGGTCTCGTCCTCGAGCGTCAGGAAGATGGTGCCGTTGGCGGTCATGGGGCGCTGCCGCATGGTGACCAGGCCGCAGGCGCGGGTATAGGTAGCGGGTTTTAATTGCAGCAACTGCTGTGCTGTGCTGGCCCGGCGTTGGCGCAGAATGCCGCGTATCAGGGCGACGGGGTGGCGGCCCAGCGTCAGGCCGGTGGCTGCGTAATCTGCCCGCAGGTCATCTGTCTCCGAGGCGGGACGGATGGTCACTGCCTGGTTTTTGCCGGCGGCATCATTGCGGGCCACACCCTTGAGTAGGTCATCCGGTTGTTTTTCCGTTGCCGCGACTTCCCAGCGGGCCCGGTGGCGATGGCCGGCAATGCCCCTTAGTGTCGCTGCTTCTGCCAGTACAGCCAGTTCACGCTGGTTCAGTTGCGCGCGGGTGCAAAGATCCTGCGCGTTGTCAAAAGGCCTGCTGGCGCGGGCGGCTGTGATGCGCCCGGCCGCCAGTTGCCCCAGTCCCTTCACCAGGCGCAGCCCCAGGCGCAATGGCGGGCCGTCACTGCCAGTGTGGCCGGGAGCAGCGGGCTCGAGTGCGCAATCCCAGTCGCTGTAGCGAATATCCGCCGGCAATACAGTGACACCATGACGGCGTGCGTCCTGTACCAACTGTGCCGGTTGGTAAAAGCCCATCGGCTGGGAATTCAGCAGGGCACAGGTGAATGCGGCAGGGTGGTGACATTTCAGCCAGGCGGATACGTACACCAGCAAGGCGAAACTGGCGGCATGTGATTCGGGGAAGCCGTACTCGCCAAAGCCCTTGATCTGTGCAAATATCTGCTCGGCGAAGGCCCGATCATAGCCACGTTCCAGCATGCCGTTGACCAATCGCCGGTGCATGTGCTCCATGCCGCCACGGCGTGCCCAGGCAGCCATAGAGCGGCGTAGCATGTCGGCTTCCGAGCCGCTGAAGCCGGCTGCCACCATGGCAATTTGCATGACCTGCTCCTGAAAAATTGGCACCCCCAGTGTGCGTTGCAAGACCTTCTGCAGGGCGGCCGACGGGTAGTGGACCGTCTCCAGCCCACGCCGGCGCTGCAGGTAAGGGTGTACCATTTTGCCCTGTATGGGGCCGGGCCGCACGATAGCCACCTCGATCACCAGGTCATAAAAGCAGGCGGGTTTGAGTCGCGGCAGCATGGCCATTTGTGCGCGTGACTCGATCTGGAATACGCCGATGGTATCGGCCTGCTGGATCATGCGGTAGGTTGCAGGGTCTTCGGCCGGTACGTCAGCAAGCCCCATGCCGGTACCGCAAAGATCGTTCACGAGGTCCAGGCAACGGTGGATGGCACTCAGCATGCCCAGCGCCAGGCAATCCACTTTCAGCAGTCCCAGTGTTTCCAGGTCGTTCTTGTCCCACTGGATGATGGTACGTTCTGCCATCGCGGCATTTTCCACCGGCACCAGCGAGGCCAGCGTGTTTTCCGAGATGACGAAGCCACCCACGTGCTGGGACAGGTGGCGGGGGAAACCGATCAGGCTGTGCACCAGGTACAGCAGTTGCCGGACTTTAAGGTCATCTGCCGTAAAGCCCTGTTCAGCCAGTCGTTGGGCAAATTGGTCCGGATCGTCCCACCACGCGATGTTACGGGCCAGTTGGTCGATCTGGCCGGGGCTGAAGCCCAGCGCCTTGCCGACATCGCGGATCGCGCTGCGTGGCCGGTAACTGATAACCGTCGCCGCCAGCGCGGCCCGCTTGCGACCATATTTCCGGTAGATGTACTGAATGACCTCTTCACGGCGGTGGTGCTCAAAATCGACATCGATATCCGGTGGCTCATCGCGTTCGCGGGAAATAAAGCGCTCAAACAGCATGCGTTGCCGCGCCGGGTCCACTGCGGTAATGCCCAGGCAGTAGCAGACCGCAGAGTTGGCAGCAGAACCACGCCCCTGGCACAGGATGTTGCGGCTGCGTGCGAACTGGACAATATCGTGCACGGTCAGGAAGTAGGATTCGTAGCGCAGGTCTGAAATCAGCGTCAGTTCGTGTTCGATCTGCCGGCGCAAGCCCCGGCTGATACCGGCTGGCCAGCGCTGCCGTATGCCGGCCTCGGTCAAAGCCCTCAAGTGTGCAGCGCTGCTGACTCCCTCGGGTACCACCTCGCGTGGATACTGATAGCGTAACTGGTCCAGGCGAAAGCTGCAGCGGCGGGCAATGCGCACGGATTCAGCCAGTAGTTCCTGCCGGAACAATGTGCCGAGGCGCCGGTTACTGCGTAAATGCCGCTCACCACTCGGCAAGGCGCGTAAACCTAACTCCGGCAGCGTGCAACCATGGCGAATGGCCGCCAGCACATCGTGCAGCATGCGGCGCGGTCGGATATGCATCTGCACGTCCCCG
>QIKV01000223.1 GCA_003233115.1 Oceanospirillales bacterium | reverse complement strand
ACCCGCGCGTTCAGATGCTGAAATCGCTCAGTGCCACGTTCCCCGACCAGAACGTGTCCGTTACCAGCTATACCGAAGATGGAAAGACCGCAGTCGTGTCGACCCGCAGTGACCGCAATCCCGGGGACTATTATTACTATCGTGCAGGCAAACTGCAGTACCTGGCCAGTGTTCGCCCCGATATCGACCCTCAACTGATGGGTAAAACCGAGCCGTTTGTCATGTACGCGCGTGATGGTGTGAAACTGTACGGTTTCCTGACCTTGCCACCCGGACGTGAGGCCAAAGACCTGCCGATGGTTGTGCATCCGCACGGCGGTCCGTATGGCCCCTCGGATAGCTGGGGTTATGACGGTCGGGTGCAGGTTCTCGCCAACCATGGCTACGCGGTTTTACAGGTGAATTTCCGTGGCTCAGGCGGCTATGGCACCGACTTTATGGAATCCGGTTATCGCCAATGGGGCCGGAAAATGCAGGATGACGTAACAGACGCCACTTTATGGGCTATCCAACAGGGTGTTGCAGACAAGGACCGCATTTGTATTTCGGGCGGAAGCTATGGTGGTTACGCAACCATGGAGGGTGTGGTCAGGGAGCCCGACCTGTACCAGTGCGCAATTGGCGTTGCCGGGGTTTACAGCCTGCCCTTATTCAGGAAAAAAGGAGATTACCGACGCAATCGTGAAGCATCAGAGGTGTTTCTTGATGAATATGTCGGCAGTGATGAAGCAGAATTACGGGCCTACTCACCGGCCTACAACGTTGACAAGATCAAGGCGGCCCTGTTTATTATCCATGGCTCAGAGGATGTCCGGGTACCGGTCAGGCACGCGGAAATCCTGCGTGATCAACTGGACGCGATTGGCAAACCCTATGAATGGCTGATCAGACCGGAAGGGCATGGCTTTACCCAGGCGTCAAACAAG
Organism: Oceanospirillales bacterium; assembly: GCA_003233115.1. GTDB lineage: Bacteria > Pseudomonadota > Gammaproteobacteria > Xanthomonadales > SZUA-36 > SZUA-36. The sequence continues at coordinate 13,480 of QIKV01000223.1, read as the reverse complement.
GTGGTGCAATATAAAATGATGCTTGAGTTTCTTGACAAATACATTGGCAAGCGGCGCCAGGCCCTGCACTGAGCCGGTATCGCACAGATCAACCCACGGATTCGTCAGACACGCACAGGACTTTCGGCACTCAACAAATTGACTGCAGTTGTTATGATGGGCGCCGCTTGTGAGGCACGTGGCTACGGTTGCCCGGCACCTATAAAAGAGGACAGGACATGAAACTCAAACGCAGTTTGATTGCGGTTACATTGCTATTGTTGCTGGCAGCGCAGAGCGCAGTAGCTGCCAAACCCGGTCTTGACCATTTCTTTAAGAAGCCTGATTTTTCCCAATTCCAACTTTCTCCGAACGGCAAGTTCATTGCCGGTCTCGCGCCGGTTGGAACACGGCAGAATATCATTGTGATCGACCTTGCGACCAATAAAAGCCGGGCTGTGACCGCTGTCTCCGAACAGGATGTCAGGGGGTTTCTGTGGGCCAACGACGACCGCCTGCTATTTTTTATGGATGATGACGGTAATGAATCCTTTGGTATCTGGGCCGTCAACAAGGATGGCAGTCAGCCACGCACACTGGTGCAGGCGGCAGCGACCCGGCCGGGTCGCATCCAGTCCACCAACGTGATTGATGTACTTGAAAATGAGAAAGATTATGTGCTGGTCAGCAGCAATGACCGGCGCGCCGCTTACCCCGATGTTTACCGGCTCAATATCATCAGTGCGCGCAAGACTGTGGTGTACAGAAACCCGGGGAAAATCATCTCCTGGTTCACCGGTTGGGATGGCAAGGTGCTGGGTGGCATCTACCAGGATGAGCTGGAAACAGGTTTCATGTTGCTGGACCCGAAAACCGGCGAGTGGGAGGAGATGACCCGTACACGTTATGACGCACCTTCATTCACACCGGCGCTGTTGACCGGCGACGGCATTCACGGCTATGTCGTGTCCAACCTGACGCCGGAAGGCGAGGCACGCGATAAGTCTGCACTCTACCGCTACAACTTTGCCACCCGCAAGATGGGTGAGTTGGTCTATGAGAATCCGGTGGTTGATTGCTGTGGCATCGGTACAACCCGGAAGACCAAGGATCTGATCTCGGTCAGTTACATGATCGGCAAACCTGTCACCGTGTATTTAGACAAGCGCTGGAAATCCATTATGGACGGCATTAACCAGGCGTTGCCGGATACAGTTAATGCGATGACCAGTATCGATAAAGAAGAGACCGTTGGGGTCGTTGTTTCAACTTCATCCACCCAGCCACCTGTCTACTACCTGTATGATTTTGCAGCGCATAAATTAAAATACCTGGCTGATTCCATGCCCTGGGTCAAACCGGAAGAAATGGCTGAAATGGTGCCTGTCGAGTTCAAGGCGCGTGACGGTCTGGACTTGCATGGCTACCTGACCGTGCCCAACGGCAGTGATGGTAAAAATCTGCCGATGATCATCAACCCGCATGGTGGTCCGTGGGCCCGGGATGGATGGGGTTACAATCCTGAAATTCAGTTTCTGGCCAATCGCGGCTATGCTGTATTACAAGTGAATTTCCGCGGCTCTACCGGCTTTGGGATGAAGCATCTGCTGAGTGGTAACCGGCAGTGGGGCCAAAAGATGCAGGATGACATTACCGATGCCGTTGCCTGGGCGGTGAAGAAAGGCGTAGCCGACAAGGACCGTATTTGTATTTATGGCGCCAGTTACGGTGGCTATGCTGCCATGGCAGGACTGACTTTTACCCCTGACCTGTATCAATGCGGCATCAACTATGTTGGCGTGACGGATCTGCCCTTGTTGTTCAAATCTCTGCCGGATGCCTGGGGTGCCGCTGCTGTAGTTATGGCGGATCAGGTTGGTGATCCCAAGAAGGATAAGGAGTTCCTCGAACAGTGGTCGCCATCCAACCATGCCGATGCGATTAAGGTGCCTGTTTTCATGGCCTATGGCCGGCGGGATCCGCGGGTCGTAATTGGCAACGCCAGGGTGATGGAAAAGGCCCTGAAGAAATACGGCGTCAAGTATGAATTGATGGTCAAGGGTGATGAAGGACACGGCTACCGCAAACAGGAAAACAGGTACGATTTTTATGGCCGCATGGAAACCTTCCTGGCGGAAAACCTGAAGCCTTAATACGCGACGAAAGAAACTGCGTTATCGTCCTTTTACCGGGGTCGGCAATTGATGGCTAGCACGACTGAACACAAGTTGGACCGGGATGGTGTCAGAGCAGCCTTGACTGCTTTCATATTCTGGGGCCTGGTGCCTATTTACTACAAGGGTTTGCAAACGGTCGGTTCCTGGGAGGTATTGGCCCACAGGGTTATCTGGTCTGTCCCCATCCTGCTGGTTTTTCTGGCTATCCGCGATGGCAGGTCGTTCTGGAGAAAACTGCGCTTGCCGCTGAAAAGCGTTGCCTGGCTGGTGTTGTCAGGGTTGACGATTTCGCTGAACTGGCTAATTTTTGTGTGGGCGGTGGCAAATGACCATGTGCTGGATACCAGCCTGGGTTATTTTGGAACGCCGGTTGTCAATGTACTGCTTGGCTACCTGTTTCTCAAAGAACGCCTGCCGATGGTTCAGTTGATAGCGGTCGTAGTGGCTACAGCGGGTACCGTTTACCTGGCATGGTACCTGGGCAAGCCACCCTGGATTGCCGTGACGCTGGCCGTGTCTTTTGGCATTTATGGGCTGGTGCGTAAACGTCTGGACGTAGGGCCGATGCTGGGTTTGCTGTGGGAGACAGCGCTGATGTTCGTGCCGGCTCTCGGCTATCTGTTGTGGCTGGCATCCCGCTCCGGTCAACAGTTTCTGAACGTTTCTGTCAGTATCGATTTATTGCTGATCGGCTCCGGCTTCGCGACCATCCTGCCATTGATCTGGTTTAACATGGCCGCCAAGAAGCTGCCGTTGAGCGTATTGGGCTTTTTCCAGTACATTGCGCCCAGCATGAGTTTCCTGTTGGCGGTGTACCTTTTTGGTGAAAAATTCACGCCCGGACACGCGGTGGCTTTCGGTGCTATCTGGCTGGCCCTGGCGCTGGTCTCAATTGAACCATTCCACCGCGCCAGGCGACGCCTGCGTGGCTAACGTGTTACTCGCCCACGGCTTATGGCACCGTGGCTGGTCCATGGCTGCGATGGCAAAGTACCTCAGGGCCCGGGGGCACGTTGTGATCGTGTTCAGCTATCCGACCCGTAGCAGAGACCTCGACGGCCACGCAGATAAATTATACGCGTTTATCAATAAAACCGTGTTTGAAGAACTGCACCTGGTCGGCCACAGCCTGGGTGGCCTGGTTATTTTGAACATGCTTAGCCGCTATGATGATGTGCCGCCAGGGCGGGTGGTGCTCATGGGTACTCCGGTCAGGGGTAGCCGGGTGGTCAAGCGCCTGGCGAATATGCCCGGGCAAAAACTCTTATTCGGGAAAGCTGCTGAGGACCTGCTAAAGGGATTCCGGCAACCGCCTGACAACCGCCAAACCGGTATGATCAGGGGTACGCGCGCCGTGGGGCTCGGACGGGTCATCGGCAAGTATGACGAGCCCAATGACGGCAGCATCGCTGTCAGCGAGACACAGCTTGAAGGTCTGGCTGACAGTATCGAATTGCCAGTGGCACATTCGGAAATGCTGCTCTCTTTAGCAGTGGTAAAACAGGTTGAGCATTTTATATTAAAGGGTAAATTTCACCACAGCGAGAGTTAAATGAGCCACTATTGCCACCGGATTGGCAGATTTTCATGATAAAATTCTCCCTATGGTTGTTCCGGTTCTCAAGGTGAGGAATTAATGGCAGGTCATTCTAAATGGGCAAATATCCAGCATCGCAAAAAGGCGGTTGATGCCAAGCGTGGCAAGATATTTACCCGCATTAACAGGGAGCTTTCGGTGGCAGCCCGCCAGGGTGGAGGTGATCCTGACGCCAACCCGGCCTTACGCCTGGCGATTGAAAAGGCCAATGCAGCCAATATGCCGAAGGACAATATCGAGCGGGCCATCAAGAAAGCTACCGGTGATCTTGAAGGGGTCAGCTATGAAGAACTCAAGTACGAAGGCTACGCCCCCGGTGGTGTGGCGGTGCTGGTTGAATGCCTGACCGACAACCGCAACCGGACGGTGGCAGAAGTACGCCACGCCTTTACCAAGTATGGCGGTAATCTTGGTACGGACGGCTCTGTTGCCTATTTATTTTCCAAGGTCGGCGTGCTGAATTTCGCCCCGGGCACCTCTGAGGATGAGGTCATGGAAGTGGCACTGGATGCCGGTGCAGATGATATTGTGGCTGAACAGGATGGTTCGATTGAAGTGATTACCGCGCCTGAAACTTACCCGGCAGTACTGGTGGCGATGAGAACCGCAGGCCTGGTACCGGAAAACTCAGAAATTACCATGCGTGCAAGTCTTGAAGTGGAGCTTGATGTAGAAACCGGTGAAAAGGTACTGCGGTTTCTGGATGTGCTTGAAGACCTGGATGACACACAGAACGTGTATTCCAATGCCGACATTCCCGCCGAGGCATACACCTGACAGCGATGACCCATTGTATGGATCCAGGATAATCAAATGCGCATACTTGGCGTTGATCCCGGCTCACGAACCACCGGTGTAGGTATCATCGAAGTCCATGGTGACCGTGTCAGCCCCGTCTATTATGGTGCTATCAAGGCCGGCACAGGTGAGTTTACCGAACGCCTTGGCATTATATTTTCCGGTTTGCAGCAGTTAATCAAGGAGCACCGACCGGATCAGGCAGCCATTGAAACAGTTTTTGTTGCCCACAACGCGGCATCGGCGATCAAGCTGGGGCAGGCGCGCGGCGCCGCCGTGTGTGCGGCAATTTCCTGTGAAATACCGGTGTCGGACTATAGTCCACGCTCAATCAAGCAGGCCATCGTTGGCCGGGGCGGGGCCGATAAGGTGCAGGTTCAACACATGGTGGGTATCCTGCTTGGTATCCGGGACCCGATTCAAAATGATGCAGCCGATGCACTGGCAGTCGCATTGTGTCACCAGCACACCTCGCAAACCCTGGCCCGCATGGCAATGATGCAGGGATGAAGCGAATATGATTGCACGCCTCACAGGTACATTGCTGGAAAAGAATCCGCCGCTGCTGGTGATCGATGTTGGTGGTGTCGGTTATGAAGTCGAAGCACCGACCGGTGTGTTTATCAACCTGCCGGAGAATGGCAAACAGATAGCGATACTGATTCATCACCATTTTTCACAGGATAGCCAGACGTTGTACGGTTTTGCTTCACTGGATGAACGTGACTTGTTTCGCAAATTGCTCAAGGTCAACGGCATCGGCGCGAAGCTGGCGCTGGCAATTTTATCTGGCGCCAGCAGTGAGGAACTGACCCGGTTTGTCAGCACGGCCGATGTCGCTTCATTGACCCGCATCCCCGGCATTGGCAAGAAAACTGCAGAGCGCATCATCATGGAATTGCGTGACAAGTTGGATGGCATTCACAGCCACGTTGCAGGCAGCCTGCCTGCAGGTGCAGTGGTGAGTGCTGAGCCAACCGCTGAGGCCAGTCATGCCCTGGCCGCACTGGGTTATAAAGCAGCCGAAGTCAGTCGCATGATCAGGGCAGTAGCGGAAGCTGGCATGGATGCCGAAGAAATCATCCGCAAAGCATTGCAGACCAGGGTGAAAGTCACATGACTGAATCCAATATGGCTGATCCGGTTGACCGCGTTGTGAATCCGATGGATACACCGGCAGACCTGGCGATGGAAGCCAGCCTGCGGCCAAAAACCATGGACGAATACATCGGCCAGCAGGCCATGCGTGAAAAAATGTCGATTTTTCTTGAGGCCGCCCGCCGCAGGAAAGAAGCGTTGGATCATGTACTGATTTTCGGCCCGCCCGGCCTCGGCAAAACTACTTTGGCGCACGTCATCGCTAACGAAATGGGCGTCAACCTTCGCCAGACGTCCGGGCCCGTGCTTGAACGCGCCGGTGATCTGGCCGCGCTGCTGACTAACCTGCAGCCAGGTGATGTGTTGTTTGTGGACGAAATCCACCGCCTGTCACCGGTGGTCGAGGAAGTGTTGTACCCGGCGCTGGAAGATTTCCAGATTGATATCATGATTGGTGAGGGTCCTGCAGCCCGTTCCATCAGGCTGGACCTGCCGCGTTTCACGCTGGTAGGCGCCACGACCCGTGCCGGCCTGTTGACCTCGCCTTTGCGCGACCGTTTTGGCATTGTCGAGCGTCTGGAGTTTTACAGCGCGCAGGAATTGACGCAGATTGTGACGCGTTCTGCCGGCATACTGGATATTGACTGTGACGCAGAAGGTTCCATGGGCATTGCCAGCCGGGCGCGCGGTACGCCAAGAATCGCCAACCGGCTGTTACGGCGTGTGCGCGATTTCGCCGAGGTCAAGGGAGATGGCCTGATCAATGCCGCGATTGCTGTGGGTGCCATGGATATGTTGAAAGTAGACGAATCGGGTTTCGATACCATGGACCGGCGCTTGTTGAGGTTGATTATTGACAACTTTGACGGTGGTCCGGTCGGCGTTGAAAGCATTGCTGCCGCCCTGTCTGAAGAGCGTGGAACGGTCGAGGATGTACTCGAGCCCTTCCTGATCCAGCAGGGTTACATTACCCGCACCTCAAGGGGGCGCATGGTGACCGCCAAAGCTTACCGCCATTTTGGTCTGGACAAGCCAGCGGGTGACGATAGCGATCTTTTCGCAGGTAAATAACCCCTTTACATTATTTGAACCGTCATAAGAAGAACCAATAATGCAACCGTTTGTCTGGAAAGTAAGAGTGTACTGGGAGGATACCGATGCCGGCGGGGTGGTATACCATGCACGCTACCTGCATTTTTTTGAACGCAGCCGCACCGAATGGCTGCGGAAACTGGGTGTCCATCAGGCAAAAATGGCCAAACAGGACAATACCATTTTCGCCATACGAAGCATGAATATCAATTTCGTAATGCCTGCACGGCTGGATGATGAACTGGCTGCCACGGTACATTCGGTGCAGACTCCCGGTGCGAGAATGGTGTTCAAGCAGGACATGATCCGCTGTTCTGACCAGCAACTGGTAGCGACAGCCGATGTAACCGCTGTGTGTTTGAAAGCAGACAGCTTCAAGGCAACACGTATGCCCGCATGGATTAGGGCGGAGATCAATAATGCAAAGTGACTTACAGATCTGGCAACTGGTATGGCAGGCGAGCTGGACCGTGAAAATAGTGATGCTGATTTTACTGGCAGCATCGGTGTCATCCTGGGTGATTATTTTCCGCAAGCGCCAGATGCTGGCTGCAGCTAAAAAAGGTGCGGATGATTTTGAGGAAAGGTTCTGGTCGGGAACCGACCTGACCCGGTTATACGAATCGATCAGCCGGAACAACGCCGGCAACAGCGGTATGGAGCGTGTATTTGAAGCGGGGTTCAGGGAATTCTCACGCATGCGTGAGCAGGGCCGGATGACAGCGGGCATACTGCTCGAAGCCGCCCAGCGTGCCATGCGTATTGCGCTGGCCAGGGAAACCGACCGTCTCGAACAGCACCTCAGTTACCTGGCAACGGTCGGTTCGACCAGCCCGTACATCGGGCTGTTCGGAACGGTGTGGGGCATCATGATTTCCTTTCACCAACTGGCCAACGTCAACCAGGCCACCATCGCCATGGTCGCACCGGGTATTTCGGAAGCGCTGATCGCCACAGCCATGGGCCTGTTCGCTGCAATTCCGGCTGTTATCGCCTATAACCGCTATTCCAACCAGGTGGAGCGGCTGGAGATGCGCTATGACAATTTCACTGAAGAATTAGCCAGTATTTTGCAGCGCCAGGCGCTTAGCCTGGCGGATGCATAGAGGTTAACGGCCCAATGCAGAGCAAGCGCAACAAACGCCGGCCCATGAGTGAAATCAACGTGGTACCGTATATCGACGTCATGCTGGTGTTGCTGGTTATTTTCATGATTACCGCACCTTTGCTGAACCTTGGTGTGGAGGTTGAATTACCCAAGGCGGACGCAGAGCCGCTCGACAGCCGCCAGAATGAAGAGCCGATGGTGGTGACCGTACTCAAAAACGGTGACCTGTACCTGAACGCCGGTGGCGGGGCCGATGGTGCCGGCAGTGGTCTGATGGATGCGGAAACACTGGTGACCACAGTGGCCGCGATTGTACGGCGCAACCCCGGGATACAGGTTCTGGTCGGCGGTGACCAGGCGGTGGGCTACGGGCATGTTTATGATGCCATGGTGTTACTGCAAAAGGCAGGTGTGACCAAAGTCGGCCTGATGAGCGACCCGCTGGACAGCGTCGAAGGCGGCTGAATACGACGTGCAGGAATTCTGGGCACGCAGCAGAGCTTTCGGGCTGGCCATTGCTGTCCATATCTTTGCGGCTGCCATCGTGGTGCTGGGTACGATGGACTGGAGGCCATTCCGTCCGCCGACACTGACCGGCATGACCATCGAGGCAGTCATTGTTGATACTGCTGTCATTAAGAAACGCCGTGAGCAGGCGCAAAGAGAGGCCCAACAGGCGGCCCAGCGTAAGGTAGCGAAAGAGCGCCGCGAGCAGGAACTCAAAAGGCAGCAGGCCGCAGAGAAGCAACGCCTGAAAGAGCAGGCCGCGAAAAAGCGTGAAGAGGATATGCGTCTGCAAAAATTGCGTAAGCAGCAGGAGCAGAACAGAAAGGACCGTGACAGGAAACGCCAGGACGAGTTGGATCAACTCCGCAAACAGCGTGAAAAAGCGACCCGGCAATCGAAGCGGGAAGCAGAGCGTCTGAAGCAGCTTGAAAACCGCAGAAAGGCAGAAGCAGAGGCGCAGAGACAGGCGCTCGCCGAGGCTGAGATGCAACGCCAGGTAGCCACTGAAGCCCGTGCGGGCAAACTGGCTACATTGAAGGATAAATACAGGTTGGCGATCCAGGCGCAGGTAACCAACAACTGGTTACGGCCACCCACCGCGCGCGCGGGTTTGCTTTGTACGCTAAAAATTGTGCAGATTCCGGGCGGTGAAGTGATATCGGCCGCCCTGGCAGGTACATGCAATGCCGATGAGGCAACCCGTCGGTCCCTGGTCGCCGCAGTTGAAAGGGCCGGCACCTTGCCGTACCGTGGCTTTGAAGATGTTTTTCAACGCGAAATCGATTTTAAATTTAAATATGACGGTGATTAAAATTATGCAAAAAGTGATATACGCCCTGGTGCTGTTGTTGTTTTCACAACTGGCACAGGCCAAGCTCGAAATCGAAATCATCCAGGGCAATGCCAGCGCCTTGCCGATCGCCATTATTCCGATGCAATGGCGCGGGTCTGGCCCTGCGCCAATTACCAATGTTGCGGAAGTTGTTGCAGCGGATCTGTACCGAACAGGCCTGTTCGCCCCGCTGGAAGACAGGGATATCGTTGACCGGCCGGTGGATGCCGAATCCATACGCTTTGGTACCTGGCGATTACTGAAGGTCGATTACATCGTGATCGGCTGGGTCAATGATGCACCGGATGGCAATGGGTTTGATATCGTCTATCAGTTATTTGATGTCAACACCCAGGAACGTCTGTTGTCGCAGATTACATCGGTAGGACTGGGCGATCTGCGCTTCGGATCACACCGCGTAGCCGATGCGATCTATGAAAAACTGACCGGTGTGCCGGGCGCTTTCTCAACCAGGATTGCCTATGTCTCAGCAACCGGCGAAGGAGACGATTTGAGCTACCAGCTATTCGTAGCAGACGCAGATGGCTTCAATCCACAACCTGTCGTGGGCTCTCCGGAGCCCTTGCTGTCACCCAATTGGTCGCACGACGGCAAGCGTCTGGCGTATGTGTCATTTGAAAAAGGCAATTCGGCCATCTACATACAGAATGTAGCCACCGGCGCACGGGAACTGGTTTCATCCCGTAAAGGCATCAATGGCGCACCGGCTTTCTCTCCCGATGACCGCTTTCTGGCGATGACGCTGTCCTATTCGGGTAACCCGGAAATCTATATAAAGGATTTGACCACCGGCCAGTATCGTCAGATCACCAACCACTGGGCAATTGATACCGAAGCAGCCTGGTCACCGGACGGAAAGTGGATTTATTTCACCTCTGATCGCGGTGGCAGACCCCAGATTTATCGTGTTGCGGTGAGTGGTGGCAAGGCGACCCGTATCACCCGTGAAGGTGATTACAACGCGCGGGCAACAGTTTCGCCGGACGGGAGTCGAATTGCTGTAGCGCAAGGGCGGGGAAACGAGTATCGTATAGCAATACTGGAACTCGAAACCGGGCGTATGCGTACCCTGACCCCCGGGGTACTTGATGAATCACCCAGTTTTGCGCCGAATGGCAGTATGATTCTGTATGCTACCCGCGAAGGATTCAGGGGTGTCCTGGCCGCGGTTTCGGTTGACGGCAATGTTCGTCAACGCTTGATTTTAACCGAAGGTGACGTAAGAGAGCCCGCGTGGTCTCCCGTTATCAGGTAAACTTTGCACCTGTCCATATTTTGCGATCTATTAATAATCTTTGGAGGAAATAATGAATACTACGTGGCGCCTGTTGATTGCCCTCGTCTTCGCTGTCGCGATTTCGGCTTGTAAAACCACCCCACCTGAAGTTCAAGAACCTGTTACTGAGACAACGGAGCCCGCCGCCCCGGTCGTTGAAGAAGCCACGACTATCGCTGCTCCGGATCCGCGCGATTTCACGGATGCGAGGAATTTTGATAACAGTGAAAGCCTGCTGTCCAAGCGGGTGATCTACTTTGATTTTGATAAATCAGAAGTCAAGGCTGAATACCGCGCAATCGTTGCGGCTCATGCTGCTTATATTTCCGGTCATAACAGTTCCCGTGTAACCCTGGAGGGCCATACAGATGAGCGCGGTACCCGTGAATACAACCTCGGCCTGGGCGAACGCCGCGGCAATGCCGTTGCCGGGTTGCTTTCAGCCGCCGGTGTCATGGGCAGCCAGTTGAATATCGTTAGCTATGGGGAGGAACGCCCCGTATGCCGGGTAAGTGATGAAGACTGCTGGTGGCAGAATCGTCGTGTGGAGATCGTTTACACCGCGAGATGATCATGCGTTCACTAACAACGACATCGTCAAGTCTGATGGCCAGCTTTGTGCTGGCCATCTTCGTTTCAATGCCGGCCGTTGCCCAGAATGACAACCAGGCCGTGGTGGACCTGGTTGTTCAGGTCCAGCAATTGCAGGATGAAGTACGGACGCTCACCGGCAGGATTGAAGACCAGTCTACGGAGCTTGAAAACCTCAGGGATCGGCAAAAGGATCAATACCTTGATCTGGATGAGCGCATCAATGACCTGAGCAGTTCAACACCCGGGCCAATAATTTCCGGATCGGCGAATGCAGCCACAGGCCGTGCCACAACAGCGGGTGCAGGCAATACCAGCCAATCGGTAAGCCCAGCACACGAAAATGCTCCCCAAGTGCGTGCACCGCTGAAAAATCCATCCTCAGTCACTGCACTGGCTACTCCGGATACGCAGGCCCGTGAAATGGCGGCTTCTCCGGAAGCTGAAAAAGAAGCTTATGAGCGAGCCTTCCAGGCACTGAAAGATCTGAAGTACGCCGATGCGGCTAAATTATTCCAGTCATTCCTCGATCAATACCCCGGTAGTGAATACGCGGATAACGCGCAGTACTGGCTGGGTGAGTCTTACTACGTCACCCGCAATTATGATATTGCCCTTGAAGCGTTCCAGGGCCTGATGACCAAGTATCCGGACAGCCCCAAGGTGCCCGATGGTTTGCTGAAAATTGGCTATACCCATTATGAACTCAAACACTGGGACCAGGCGCGTGCCGCGCTGGAACAAGTGCAGCAGCAGTATGCCGGTACCACACTTGCCAGGCTCGCCGGTAGCCGACTGCGGAGCATGAAGCTCGAAGGCCATTACTGATATCAATTTGCTGAACAAAGGCTGAGCTTGCTGCGGGTACGCTCATCCGACCCATCACTTAAAATACCCCCATGTCTTCCCAATCCCGCGAAAATCAACTTAAAATCTGCGAGATTTTCCACTCCCTGCAAGGCGAAGCACGCGATGCCGGCAAACCGACCGTTTTTATTCGCCTGACAGGTTGTCCACTGCGCTGTGTCTATTGCGATAGCGAGTACGCCTTTTATGCTGGAGACTGGATGCATATCGATGCGATCATGGAAAAAACGGTTGCTTACGGGACGCGGTATGTTTGCGTCACCGGTGGTGAACCTCTGGCACAAAAACGCTGCCACACGCTGTTGACACGTCTTTGTGATGCGGGATTTGAGGTTTCACTCGAAACCAGCGGTGCGATCGATGTCAGCCGGGTCGATCAACGGGTCAGCAGGGTGCTGGATATCAAGACACCTGATTCAGGTGAAATGGAACGCAATCTGTATGAGAACCTGGGTGTACTAACCCAACAGGACCAAATAAAATTCGTAGTCTGTTCCCGGCAGGACTACGAGTGGACACTTGCCCAGATCCGCTTGTGGGAGCTGGAACAAAAATTTGAAATCCTGATTTCACCCGCCTGGGGGCAGCAGGATGCCACCGAGCTGGCAGGCTGGGTATTGCAGGATCGACTGGCAGTGCGCGTACAGTTACAGCTACACAAGATTCTATGGGGCGATGTCCCGGGTAAGTAAATCAGATCAAATGAAAAATACAAATAGTAAAGCCGCCGTTGTGCTGCTGTCCGGCGGACTGGACTCCGCCACCTGCCTGGCCATGGCAACCGAGGTTGGTTTTCGCTGCCATGCTCTGTCTGTCAACTACGGACAGCGACATCGCTCTGAACTGGCAGCGGCAAAACGGGTCGCACAATCCTTCGCAGCAGAGTTCAAGACCATCAACCTTGATTTGCGCACGTTTGGCGGCTCCGCATTGACCGACGATATAGACGTACCGGAAGCGGCAGGCGAGGGCATCCCGGTCACCTACGTGCCTGCCCGCAACACCATCATGTTGTCGCTGGCCATGGCCTGGGCGGAGGTGCTTGGTGCCGGTGATATTTTTATCGGCGTGAACGCCGTGGATTACTCAGGCTACCCGGATTGCCGACCAGAATTCATCACTGCTTATGAACAAATGGCCAACCTTGCTACCCGGGCCGGGGTTGCGGGCCAGCGATTGACAATCCATACACCATTGATCAATCTGAGGAAATCTGACATCATCCGCCAGGGCAAAGAACTGGGTGTGGATTATGCCATGACAGTATCCTGCTACCAGGCAGATGATGAGGGCAGGGCCTGTGGTGTCTGTGATTCCTGCCGCATCCGGGCGGCTGGTTTCGAGGCAGCCGGCACAGGTGATCCAACCCGCTATAAATCTGCCTGATTGCTCCAATATTTCTTGAGTACAGCGGCGATTTCAAATAAAATGCCGCGCTCCTCGCGTTACTCTGAGGGCCGTTAGCTCAGTTGGTAGAGCACCGGACTTTTAATCCGATGGTCGTAGGTTCGATTCCTACACGGCCCACCATTAAATC
>QIKV01000003.1 GCA_003233115.1 Oceanospirillales bacterium | reverse complement strand
TTGTAGCCCAAAACCTCGCTGAGGCTGGCAATCAGGCGGTCTTCCACGTCCGGGCCACTCACTTCGACAAAAGTGGCCAGATGGGTCACTTGCATGCCACGGAAACCGCATGGGTTAATGCGTCGAAAAGGCTCAAGGTCCATATTGACGTTGAATGCGAGGCCATGAAAGGATTTTCCCCTGCGAACCCGCAATCCCAGTGAAGCAATCTTGACGCCATCCACGTATATGCCCGGTGCGCCTGCCAGGCGTTGCGCTGTTACACCGTAACTGTCGAGCACGGCAAGAATGGCAGCTTCGATTCCCGTGACCAGTTCACGCACACCCAGGCCAAGCCGGGCAATATCGATCAGCGTGTAGGCGACGATTTGCCCGGGACCGTGATAAGTCACCTGGCCGCCCCGGTCAACCTGGATGACCGGAATATCACCCGGCGCCAGTAAATGTTCGGCGCGCCCGGCCTGGCCCTGGGTAAATACCGGGGGGTGTTCAACCAGCCAGATTTCATCCGGGGTTTCATCATCACGATTATCGGTAAACGTCTGCATGGCGCGCCAAACCGCCACATAATCCGTCAACCCCAGCCGCCGAACCCGTAGGGTGGACAACTCATTGCCCACCATTGTGCGACTCCGACCATATTGTTTGATCGGCAAATCAGACATGGTAGCTACAGCGCAACCAGCACCTGTCCACAATCGGTCAGGTCCTGGTATATGCGGTCCAGTTGAGCTTTGGATAGGGCTTCAATCGTCACCGTGACCGACAAATATTTACCTGCACCACTCGCATGGGTAGTGACGGGTTCATCAGCGTAGCTTTCAGCATGGGTCAGGACAATTTCCTCAACCAGTTCCTGGTAACCCGGAGCGTTCCGGCCCATGGCCTTGACCAGGAATTTACAGGGAAACTCAAGCAGCGAATCGCGCTCGACAATATCCTCTTCAGGCGCGTGTCTGGAAGCCATCAATCGTCACCAAACAGGCCACCAACCCACATGCTCATGCTATCCCAGGCGCGGCCAAAAAACCCGGCCTCAGTGACCGCTTCGAGCGTGACCAGGCCACGGTTGGCAATCTCATCATCCTCAATACGGACGGAAATACGCCCGACTTCCTCCCCTTCGGCCAGCGGTGCGATCAACTCAGGCCGCATTTCAACCTGCGCATCGAGGTCAGCGTAACGCCCACGCGGGATGGTGACAAACAGTTCGTCACGGATACCCAGCCTGACCGTATCTTGTTCGCCTTTCCAGACTTTACCCTGCGCCAGCTCCTGGCCAGCCTTATACAACTGCACTGTTTCAAAGAAACGGAAACCATAATTCAGCAGGCTCTGATTCTCGCTGACCCGTGCTGATTCTGAACCAGCACCCAGCACCACGCTGATCAGGCGCATGCCGTCGCGCTTGGCCGAGGCAACCAGGTTGTAGCCGGCGGACTTCGTATGACCGGTTTTGATCCCGTCAACAGATGGGTCGCGCCACAACAGATTGTTACGATTGTGCTGGCGTATCTTATTGAAAGTATATTCTTTCTCTGAATACCAGTGGTAATATTCAGGGAAATCGGCAATCAATGCCGTACTCAGCAACGCGATATCACGAGCCGTGGTGTAGTGATCCTTGTCCGGTAAACCGGTGGCGTTCATAAAATGGCTGTGGGTCATGCCCAACTGCTTTGCGTAGTGGTTCATCAAGTCGGCAAATGCCTCCTCCGTGCCCGCCAGGTGTTCCGCCAGCGCAACGCTGGCATCATTGCCGGACTGGATCACCATGCCCTTGATCAATTGTTCAACCGTCACCTCCATACCGGGTTCGATGAACATGCGTGAACCGCCGGTGCGCCAGGCCGTTTCACTGACATTAACCGTGTCGCTCAGCTTGATATTGCCGCTGGCCAGTTCGGAGAATACGACATAACTGGTCATCACCTTGGTGATGCTGGCGGGCTCAACGCGCTTGTCCGCATCGCCTTCGACCAGTACTGCTCCGCTGTTGAAATCAACCAGAATATAACTCTTGGCACTCAGCGACGGCGCAGCGGGCGTCGGCATGCCCTTGGGTAATGGCGCCGGCGTACGCTGTGCCAGTGCTGCGGGCGCTATCACGACTGCAAATCCCAGGGCAATGGCAATGAATAACAGTGCTTTTTTCATGATTAAACAAATCCGTCAATAATGCGGGCTAACGGGTTACCTTATGCGGGCGTTCATAGCCAAGTTCAACTACACGGCGGGCGCTGGCTTCAAGTTCTGCTTCGGTAGCATACGGCCCTATCCATACTTTATACAGTCCACGGCTCTTTCTTACCCGTACCGGCTTGAGTTTTGCGGCCTTCATTTTGCCGGCCAGGTCTTTTGCGGTCTTGCGTTTGCTGAATGCTCCAACCTGCAGGAAGGTCTCATCGGCCAGCTTTACCGGCGTGCGTGTGGATTTCCTGGCGTCAATGGCACGCACATCGACCCGGGCTGTACCGGTTTTATCAACGCCAAGCTTGATCGCTGCTGCGTAAGACAGATCAATAATACGACCGTCATGAAACGGTCCCCGATCATTGACCTTGACGATCATTCTACGGCCATTATCGAGGTTAGTGACTTCCACGTAGGTCGGTAACGGCAGACTTTTATGTGCCGCCGTGGCCTGATGCATATCGTATAGCTCACCACTGGATGTGCGCCGGCCATGAAATTTCTTGCCGTACCAGGATGCTATACCGCGTTCGTGGTACCCCTTGCTGGAGGCTAAAACTGTATAGGTCTTGCCCAGCACGGTATATGGAGAGTGGTTGCCATAACGGGCCAGCGGTTCGTCTTTGGGTACTGCATCATGGATGTCGGCGGCTGACATGTTACGGCTTGACGGGCCATCACTGGCTGCTGACTCCTTTTTCCTGTCACCTGCACAACCTGCCAGCAGCAATGTGGTGAGTACCATCAGAAGAACCAGCCTTGGCATCAGGTTTCACCCATGCCCTTGCGAATCGCCTGGCTCAGCTCGAAAACATCCATCACATATTTTACCTGAGTAACAGGTAAAAACCGTTGTTTGGAAGATTCAATTATCACTTTATGAATTTCCGATGGCCATAAACAGACATCATAATGCCAAATCCTGCCAGCAACGTGACCGCAGAGGTTCCCCCGTAACTGATCAGGGGCAATGGCACACCAACGACCGGCAACACGCCGGTGACCATACCGCCATTCACCAGCACGTACACGAACAGCGTCAGGCTCAAGCCGCCAGCCAACAGCCTTGAACCGGTATCGCGGGCGGTACTGGCGATGTGCAAACCGCGCGCAATCAATAACAGGTAAACCAGCATCAGCAACATGACACCCAGCAGACCAAATTCTTCAGACAACACCGCCAGGATAAAATCGGTATGGCGCTCCGGAATGAATTCAAGGTGCGACTGGGTGCCGTTCAGCCAGCCCTTACCGGTGATGCCACCCGAGCCCACCGCAATCTTGGATTGGATTATATTCCAGCCAGCGCCCAACGGGTCGGCTTCCGGGTTCAGAAACGTACGTACCCGGTTGCGCTGATACTCCTTCATCACCAGCCAGAAAACCGGTGCGGCGGCGGCGGCCAGTCCTGTGAAGCCCAGCAGAATCCGCCAGCGCAAGCCGGCCAGATACAACGTGAACAGTCCGCTGGCGGCAACCAGTAACGCCGTGCCGAGATCAGGTTGGCGTATGATCAACAGGGTGGGTACCAACAATATTCCCAGTGCGAACAGAACGGCCTTCCATGCCGGCGGCAAGACCTTGGGGTGCAAATACCAGGCAACCATCATCGGCACGGCCAGCTTCATCAACTCCGATGGCTGAAAACGCATAAAGCCCAAATCCAGCCAACGCTGCGTTCCGCGGCCGACACCCAGCACCCAGGTTGCCAACAGCATGATGATACCTATGCCGTACAGCCACGGTGTCCAGATTCTCAGGATGTGCGGCGGAACCTGGCTGATAACCAGCATGACCAGCAGGCCGAACCCGAGGCGAACAGCCTGACGGTAAACCATCGCCATATCCTGCCCGGATGCGCTGTACAGCACCACCAGGCCGAAGCCAATGACCAACAGCAGCAGTCCCAGCAATACCGGTTCCAGCCGGGGCAGTCCCAGCCATGGCGGAAACAGGCGCTTCATGGCCCTGACCCCTGTTTGGACGCCTGCTTAATTTTCAGGCCGGTCTCCTGATCCAGCCAGGCTTCCAGCGTGGCCCGCGCAACCGGTGCGGCTGCCCTGGAGCCGACACCGCCGTGTTCTACGACGACTGCAATTGCAATCCTGGGGTGCTCCACCGGAGCAAATGCGATGAACAAAGCATGGTCACGCAGGGACTGGGCAACTTCGCTGGCCTTGTAGTTCTTATCCTTGTCCAATTGATACACCTGTGCAGTACCGGTCTTGCCTGCCACGCGATAACGGCTGCCAACTGCAATCGCCCTTGCGGTGCCATGCAAGCCATTAACTACCCGGTCCATGCCATCGAGCACGACTTGCCAGTTCTTCGGATCTTTTTCGGTTATCTGGAACGCCACGGGTGCCCTGACGCGCTGGGCGCGCTTATCACCTGCCTGCTTGGTGGCATACAGCAGCCGGGGCGCATAGCGCTTACCACCATTGACCAGCGTTGCCACTGCATTGGCCAACTGTAACGGTGTTACCACGTTAAACCCCTGGCCAATACCGGCGATGACTGTCTCACCCGGATACCAGGGCTCATTGTGAACCGCACGCTTCCATGCGCGCGAGGGCAACACGCCCTTGCCCTCCCCCGGCACGTCAATTCCGGTGGCTGAACCAAACCCGAACTGGACCAGGTAATCGTGCATACGATCGATACCCATATTCAGTGCCAGCTTGTAAAAATAGGTATTCACGGACTGCTCAAGCGCTGAGCTAATCGTCACCCAGCCATGCCCGGCCTCTTTCCAGTCGCGGTAGGGCCTGCTGTATCCCTTAATATAAAAAGTGCCATTGGAAAAGACGCGGGTTTGCGGCGTAACCACCCCCAATTCAAGACCGGCCAGGCCAACAAAAGGCTTAAAGGTAGAACCCGGCTCATAGCCACCCCGCAGAGCCCGGTTAAACAGGGGGCGACCGGGTGAATTGAGGATTTTGTCGTAAGCCCGCTGGCTGATGCCATGCACGAACATATTGGGGTCGTAAGCGGGTTTGCTGACCAGTGCAATGACGCTGCCGTCGAGCGGATCAATGGCGACCACCGAACCGGGCCGCTCACCCAGTGCGTCCCACGCGGCTTGCTGCACCGCCACATCAATCGACAACACCAGATCGGTGCCGGGAATGGCGTCCTGGCGCTCCAGTACCCGCAAAACACGACCGCTGGCGTTGGTCTCTACCCGCTCAAAGCCACTGGTACCGTGTAGTTCAGTTTCCTGAAACTGCTCGATGCCGGTTTTCCCGATCATGCGTGTACCCCGGTAGTTGCCGGCATCAACCTGGGCAATATCGGTAGCATCCAACCGTCCGACATAACCGATGACGTGGGTGAGAAGTTGACCATAGGGATAGTATCTGGCCAGGTAGGGAACCACGTTGACGCCACTAAAGCGATGCTGGTTGACGGCGAAACGGGCGACCTCCTGTTCACTGAGGTTGAACTTGACCGGTATGCTGTCAAACACCCGATGGTAGCGGCGTGATTTGGCAAAACTTTTTCTGTCATCCTCGCTAATCTCTATCAGCCCAGACAGCTCATCCAGCAATGCGTTGATGTCCTTAACTTTTTCCGGAACGATTTCCAGCCGGTAGGCCGGCCGGTTTTCGGCAATTACCCGTCCACGGCGGTCGTAGATCAAGCCCCGGTTCGGTGCCACTGGCCGGATGCTGACGCGGTTGCTCTCTGAACGTGTGACAAAATTTTCGTGCGAAAGAACCTGCAGCCAGACAAAACGGCTGAGCAGCGCCAATATGGACACCACGATGGTGATGAATGCAACCCTGGCCCTGCGCCTGAATAAACGCTGTTCATCGCGCGGGTCTTTGATGGCGTGTTCGTTACTGTAGGAAATCACGTTCTATGCCGGCGTACTCTGGCACGAAGGCCATCGAGCAACAAAAACAACCAGGGCCAGATAGCCACGCCAATCAGCGGTGATAACCAGTATTTCCAGGTGGGTGTTGGTTCGCCCATCAAGGCGGTGATCCAGATCAGGATAATCCGGTCATTGACCAGCAGGGCCAGGACACTGAGCGCCTGTTGCCAGGGCGGGAAGAATCGTAACCGGAATCGAAACCGCTGTACCAGGAACACCATCACCACCAGGCTGAGCGCATGCATTCCCAGCAGGCTTCCACTGAGAATATCCAGCACCAGGCCCACCAGGAAAGCCAGGCCCAGACTGATGGTGGCACGGGTTTCCAGCGACCAGTAGATCATGGCCAGCGCCACCCAGTAAGGCTTGAGTGGCGATAATGGTTCCGGCATGGGTAAAAGTGACAACAGTATCGCCGTGATGATGGTCAGCAGAATAAGACGATAGCTTTCGCGGTTGGTCTTCATGGCTCATCCGCCTGCAGCGGGTCTGCGCGCGCTGGTTGCTCAACCTGGGGTCGCTCGATCAGCAAGACCTCGCGGCCCCGGTCCAGTGCAGCAAATGGCCGTATATAAACCCTGGCAAAGGTCGCACCGCCATCGCGGAGTACCTGCTCAACTTCGCCAACAGGAAAGCCGGGTGGGAAGCGGTCGCCAAGGCCGGAGGTCACGATCATGTCACCCGGGCTGATATCTGCCTGCAGTGGCACATTGGGCATGAGCAAACGGCTGGTCTCACCGGTACCATAGGCCACGGTACGCAGCCCGGTCCGGTTAAGCTGCACTGGCAAGGCATGGTCCGGATCCGATATCAGCCGCACGCTGGAAGAGAACAGGAGAACGTCCTCAACCTGGCCGACAATACCCAGCCCGTCGATAACGGCCTGGCCTGCGAACACGCCCTCGCGTGCGCCCCGGTCGATCCAGACTTTATGGGAGAACGGATCGAGATCAACGCGGATCATCTCTGCAAATTTGAAAGTATAGGACCGGCCCTGGGTCGCCTTGAGCAAGTCTCTCAAGCGCTGGTTTTCCTGCTGCAAGGCTGCCTGGGTTTGCACAGCCCCCTCTGTTTCAAGCAGTTGTTCGATTAACTGGCGGTTCTCAGCGATCAAATCCTGCCGTGCGCTGAATTGCTCGCCCAGTGACCGGTACACCTTTGCCGGCCAGTCGACCAGGTAGAAAACGGGCTCAAATACCTGCTCCATTGCGCTGCGTATTCTTGGCACATAGCGCCCGCGCTGATCCATGGCCATCAATACAATGGCCAGCAGGATATACATCATCAGCCGCGTTGTGCGGGCTCCCTCCTCGCCGAACCAGCGGCTGGAACCTGATGAATCTGATTTTGCCAAGTTCTTGTCGTAAGTCTCTGTGGCCGGGCGTGATTATCCGGCGCGCTATTAATTGGTAGTGAAAAAATCCCCGGAGTTTTCGTCCATCAGTTCGAGCGCCCGGCCGCCACCTCTGGCAACACAGGTCAGGGGATCATCGGCTACAAACACCGGCAAACCGGTTTCTTCACTGATCAGGCGGTCGATACCGCGCAGCAACGCACCGCCACCGGTCAGGACAATGCCGGTCTCAACGACGTCCGCACACAGCTCAGGCGGCGTCTGCTCCAGCGCCACCTTGACGGCATCAAGGATGCTGGCGAGGCTTTCAGTCATCGCCTCCAGCACTTCATTACTGTTAATGGTAATCCGCCGTGGCACGCCTTCGGCAAGATTCCGGCCGGATACCGATAACTCCTCGGCTTCATCATCAGGCCAGGCACAGCCAATCTTGATCTTGATCTGCTCGGCGGTGGTTTCACCAATCAGCGTGCCATAGTTGCGCCGCACAAAATTGATGATCGCCTCATCAAACTGGTCACCACCCACGCGTACGGAGTTGGAATACACCAGCCCATTGAGCGATATGACCGCCACTTCCGATGTGCCGCCGCCGATATCCAGCACCATCGCCCCGCGCGCTTCGTGCACCGGGATACCGGCACCGATCGCCGCCGCCATGGGCTCTTCTACCAGGAATACTTCGCGTGCACCGGCACCTTCTGCCGATTCCTTGATCGCCTTGCGCTCTACCTGCGTGGAACTGCAAGGCACACACACCAGCACCCGGGGGCTGGGCCGCAGAAAGCGGGATTCGTGCACCTTCCTGATAAAGTGCTGAAGCATGGCCTCGGTCATATTAAAATCGGCGATCACACCATCTTTTAATGGTCTGACGGTACGAATATTACCCGGTGTACGGCCCAGCATGCTCTTGGCCGGTGTACCCACGGCAGCCACTGACTGCGGTCCGCCCGGACCACGATCCATGCGCACCGCGACCACCGATGGCTCATTCAATACAATCCCCTGCCCACGCACGTACACCAGCGTATTTGCAGTACCAAGATCAATCGAAAGGTCGTTGGAAAAAAGGCCGCGTAGACTCTTGAAAACCATATTGTAATATTCCGGGGGGCAATGCCAGGATCAGGGCTGTTTAATGTATCAGCCAGCCTACTTTTCAGCAAGTAGAATGACCCCGGGATCGCAAGTGTTCATGCAGTTTTTAATAAACCCCGGGTTTGAAGTGTAGAATCCGTTAAAATGCCGCTTTTCTCACTACGACAACCTGAACAGGTACGGACCAATACATGTCAGCATTAATCTGCGGTTCCCTCGCGTATGACACCATCATGGTTTTCCCGGAACGCTTTAAAGACCATATCCTGCCGGACAAGGTACATATCCTGAACGTGGCCTTCGTGGTGCCCGAAATGCGCCGCCAGTTTGGCGGGGTGGCGGGCAACATCGCCTATAACCTGAAAATGCTGGGCGGCGACCCTTACCCGATGGCCACGGTCGGCGATGATTTTGGTCCTTATATGCGCCGTCTGAAGTCACTCGGCATTTCCACCCGCTACATACGCCACCTGGAAGGCGAGTTCACACCGCAGGCATTTATCACCACCGATGTCGACGATAACCAGATCACCGCTTTCCACCCCGGTGCGATGCAGGAAAGCCACCTGAACAAAGTGGAAGACACCGAAGGCATGACCATTGGCATCGTGGCACCGGACAGCAGACGGGCAATGCTGCAACACAGCCGTGATTTTGAGCGCCTTGGCATCCCACACATATTCGATCCGGGCCAGGCGATGACCTTATTTGATGGGGACGACCTGCGCACCTTCATCAAACAGGCCAACTGGCTGGTCGCCAACGACTATGAATTTCAGCTCATCCGCGAACATACCGGCCTGAGCCTTACCGAGGTTGCCGCACAACTCGAGGCGCTGATTGTCACCAAAGGCGCCGAGGGCTCCCTGTTGATCACCAACGGCAACCAGGAACTGATTGAAGCAGTAGAACCCACCGCCGTTGAAGACCCGACCGGCTGTGGTGACGCCTACCGTGCAGGACTGATCTATGGCCTGCAAAATAACCTGGATCTGGTGACCTGCTGCCGCATCGGCTCCGTAATGGGCGCGCTTAAAGTCGCCGTCCAGGGCCCGCAAAACCACGAGCACACGCTGGATGAGATTGTCGAGCGCTTCCAAAAGGCCTTTGGATACTCTTTTATCAGCTGATTCGGGCATTTACAGTTGACAACAGGGCTGCGGAAATGGAAAATTCACGCCCCCGACCGCAATGGCCGGAAAAGTTTGCGTTGATGGTTAAAGGTGATGTAGCTCAGCTGGTTAGAGCGCGGCATTCATAATGCTGAGGTCGGTGGTTCAAGTCCACCCATCACCACCAGATAATTCAAATAGTTACAGTAAACATAAGCAATCTTTAATCTATTAAATACTAGAATTGGCGCACTCTTGGCGCACTGACTCTCAACTGAATCAACACCACATTCAAGAATTGATGTAAACTTTCCACTAACTATGGAATCAAATTCTCAAAGACCTACGTAGCTAAAATTAGCTGAGCAAGGAAGCCGAGATGCAGCCGTGACCATTTCTATTATCCAGTTTTCTCCCAAGAAGGCAGTCGCCGCATTGGCGTACCTTATCAATGGCGCAACCACTGATATGTACGTCTTGCTCAAAATGCTTTATGTCGCAGATAAGAAGCACCTGGCCAAATCGGGCCGATTCATGGCAGGTGATAAGTACGTTGCGATGCCAAAGGGCGCAACCCCTAGTGGAACATACGATCTAGTGAAGTTTGTTCGTGGAGATGGTGACTCTCATTTTGGATTCCCCGAAATACGAGATATTTTGACAGTTGACCCTGAAACCCATCAGATTGAACTACTATCCGATGTTCCGGAGCAGCACTTAAGCCGAGCAGCGAAAGAGTGCTTGGATGAGGTAATTGACAAGTACCGTGAAAACCCTTCCTTAGGTTACTGGTTCAAAGCAGCTCATGATAGTGCCTGGACAAAGACCAAAGTTCGACACCCCATTGACGGCGCACCACAGATAAGTGGTGTTGCAATTGCATCGACTATACCTGATAGCGATGAATTGCAGGATTATTTACAAGAAGCTGGCTAACTACATTGCTTCAACCAGGAACGGTTGTTTACCTCGAAGTTCAATTTCGCCAAAGAGCTAGAAACAAGTATCTGATCATCCTCGAGTGGGATGATCCCATCAGTTTTTTAATTATTAACTCTGAAGTCCACCCTCTCTTCGGTCATGGGGAGTGGGGGAACTGTTACGTAGACATTGACGCGGCAACTCATGCCTTTCTGACTCGAGACAGCCATATCGATTGCAATGAAGCAATACCTATTAGCCTTGCTGAATTCAATCTGGAATTAACTTCAAATCCAGGAATCGTAGTTGGGCAAATTTCGGACGAAGTTCGAACCAATATTATAGAAGCAATAAAGGGCACGCCCGGTCTAACCCCAGATGAAAAAACAAGGATTATTGAAAGGTTCACTTGCGAATAAACTTTCGTATCTTATTGTCCCAGGATCATTGCAATCTTGGTTGCCAACAGGAAAGGAGATGCTTGTTGATGCAACGGAAAATTCAGAACCCTACCATCGTATGTGGACGCTTTCATTCAGGAGCTTGGGCTTGGAGGGGATGAAGCGATATATGTCTGGAGATTGGGGTGTGGCCATCGATCAAATTTAAACCAAAACTAACTTACCTTTACCTACTGAAGTTAAATTGTCTCTACCTGAGGATCAAACTATTTCATATCCTTGTACAAATTGAAAACGTACTGATTTTTTTAAACAAAGTTTTCGATTCAAGTAAATTCAATGTGACAATATCCGATCTCTTTGCTGCAAATCAGGCTTCACATCTGGCGAATTATGGCCTTTGATGGAGCAATCTTTTCTGGCCAAAGCCCTATTCTCAGCCATTCCATGGTGGATGAACGTCATTGAGAAGCCGGGCTTCAATTTGTTTGTGCTCAACGTTCCTATGAAACCACAGCTTGACGGTCTTTCCTGCCCTGACAGCCTCAAGAACCCGATGATTAACCTTACAGTTAGTGGATTGTCCTCTGACATAGCAGTTCTTGGGTTGAATGGAACCGTATTGACGTAGGCCCCATCGCTCAGAGAGATTCACGCTCTCCCCGATATAAACCAATACATCTGCAACAGTTACAGCATAAACACCAGAGAATGGATACGCACTGGAAATCTTGAATCGACAAAAAGGCCCTTTGCCATTTGGGTTCAGCTTGGAAGTAACCGCCTTTTTGTATCTCGACTGGGGCATGAAATGCTTGATCCTTCCAGCCGCATCTCGATCAGGCTCGATTTTGCATACGAAGTTGAACGAAACCCCTCTAACCTGAATCTGATGGCTCTGCACAACTAGAGCCTAAACCCTGAACTCAGTGACCGCGCTAGCAGACGATCCGTTGAGAAGCTTTATCTGTGAACGGGCACCCAATTTCCATCTCCATCATAGTTGGGGCTTTTCTGGTATCCGAGCCCGTTCCAAATGACATCCAATGACTTCTTCATTGCGGTGGTTCCCTCGGTCTCTAGATTCTCAAGATAGGTTGGTTCGCAGTTTAACGTCTCTTCCAAGAATGCCCCTTCTTCATTCCTGAATAGGCGGTCACGATATCCCCTCAATCCACGAGAATTTTTCAGACTGACGCATATGAATGCGGGTCCATTCTCCCCATGCTGTCTAAGAAACTGAATGACATCACCAGCAAAATTGGTAACCCATTGGTCGTGAACTGGCACCCACCAAAGTGCTTGACCGAGATGGTCGTCTTCGCGTGGGAGAATTTCAAATGCACCCTCAACGATTCCGTTCCTACCCGTGTGCGACATTATGTTTATGTCACCCCTGGTGGTTCTCAGCATGTATCCGCGATGGTCAATTCGGCTATGGGTATATGTTAATCCTGGTGGCTGGACAAGTTGCAACGGTGGAATGCTTGTTACTGGAATAGCAAGCCGTCGGCGCAATGATGCTACTGGAATTATATGAATATAGACTGTTACCGCATCTTGATTATGTCCGATGTACGGGTTGTTTGAGATCCTTATTTGGTGATGAGCTAATGCTTGTGATTCGAGCTCTGACAATGCACCAAATGCTTCGCGTAGGTTATCCATGGACATCTCCACACTTGATGAGCTAACTCGTTCAAAAAATTTGTGAGTAGCTACTAGCCTATGCGGACCTATAAGGCTCTGTTCTACCCTAATATGCGTAAGTATTGACTCATTCTCAAGTTGATGGCAGTGAATATAGAACGGCACTGTGGGTTCGATTCCAGAGCGAATCTGCTGTGAAAGCCTCAACTCATAAGCATCACGGGACAAATTGTCGGCCTGAACACCCAGTACTGCTGAAGGTTCTCCATCCTCCTCTTCAATACCAATTAGTAGGTCACCTCCAATCGTATTCGCAAATGCACATACCTCTTTTAGTAGACTTTCCTTCCGTTCAATTTGGCGTTTAAATTCCAGGCTTACATTTTCTCTTAAGCCCGACTCAGGCAACTCTTGGAGATATGGAATATCAACATCATTGAATTGGCGATCAAGCAACTTTAAGCCTCTCAACATCAATTATTTTGGGTGCATCGTTGTAAATGATATTACATCTATCTGAGATGGAAGTTTGGAAGTTGTATTATTGAAACCAGAACCACAGAGCCAAGAACTCAAAATGCAATCAAAGAGAGACAATGTTAAAAACAAAACCATGGATCGTTTTCATATTTTGTGGAAACACCAAGTTGAAACAACTGTGTTACAGAAAATGATTGAGACATACCAGTGTGTGGACTCCGAGGAAACATTTGCCCAGTTCAGAATCTTGGTGAGGACATTTCATACATGTATTGAAAGTCTTTTGTCTATTATGAAGACCGAGTCTCTAACAGCACACAACGAGGGGCGAGTAAAATTTTCTGACAATGACCTAGAGATGCTTACTGGTTCCAAGAGCAAAAAAAGGGGCTCTGGAAAGATGCCCAAAAAGGTTAAGTTTATTAAGAATGCTAGGATTACTGTTCGGCTTTTCGATGAGGCAACGGGTGGCCCCACAAAAGAGGGCAAAAGCTACATCCAGATACCCAGTCGCGCAAGTGAATGGTCTTCACTACGAAACAGAATTACACACCCAAAAACGCTTGACGACTTCGACATTCATCCCAGTGATGCGGAAATCGCCAAGATTGTTGCAGCGTGGTATATGGGTTTGTCGAGTTGGGTGATCGCAACCGAAAAACGGGCAGCCGCAACAAGGAACAAAGAGCGGAAGGCAATTATTGCGGAAATGCAAGCGCGTAGCGTAGATGGTGTGATCCCTCCAAGAGAATTGGAGGGTCTCAGGAAACGACTCCAAAATACATTGGAGTAGACCCTGATCTGTAATCGGTTGATTAATTCAATATGAAGGGTTGCGTATTCCGGTGAAGATTGCCCCCCATTCCGTTTGAAGCCTGCCACCTGAACCGGTCAAGGTTGCCACCCTCGGAGCGATAGCGACGCGGGTTTTGCATATTGTTACCCGGAACCCGTAGGTGCCGTCAACAAAGTTTTTCTTTTACGCATGGATTCTCCCTTCAGATCGATCTTGTAGGCGTTGTGAACCAGGCGATCCAGGATGGCATCTGCCAGTGTTGGATCACCAATGATGTCGTGCCATTTGTCCAGCGACAGTTGACTGGTAACGATGGTGGAACGGCAGTCATAACGGTCTTCGAGTATCTCCAGCAGATCCCGGCGCTGTTCAGCCATCAGTTTGGACAGGCCCCAGTCATCGATTAATGTTGAGCTCAACATTAATTGACTTATGTGCAGTATGCAGTTGAACTAAACCGCTACGCGGTAGCCTCCCGGAACTAGCATCCTTGCGGTCATCGATCACACTTAGTTAAGACCAACCCTGGTCTTGGC
>QIKV01000179.1 GCA_003233115.1 Oceanospirillales bacterium | reverse complement strand
AACAGAAAAGGGAAACTGCCGGCGGTGGGCACTACCGTTGACGTAAAGAACGCCAACTGGACCAACACCATCGGCGCCTCAGAATTGGCCAGCGTCTGGACCGACCCGGATTTTGATCCCGCTCAGTCCGCTTTCTACTACACGCGGGTGATAGAGATCCCGACACCCCGCTGGTCGACCTATGACGCTTTCCGTTATGGTATTGCGATTCCGGAAGGTGCGCCGACATCGACCCAGGAACGTGCCTATAGCTCGCCGATCTGGTATTCGCCGGAAACCTGACCCGGGACTGGCAATGTTAAAGAAGTGGCTGCGCGAGCCCCTGCTGCATTTTTTGCTGCTTGGGGCCGCGCTCTTTATGCTTTACGGTCTGCAAAATGATCAGCCTGCCGATAACGCTAAGCGCATCGTTGTCAGCACGACAGATATTGACCGGCTGGCGACAATGTGGAAAAAAAGATGGCAACGCCCGCCAACCTCCGCAGAGATGGACGGCGTGATTGCAGCGCAGGTGCGTGAGGAAGTGCTGTATCGTGAAGCACTGGCGATGGGGCTGGATCAGGGCGACTCCGTCGTTCGCCGGCGCCTGGCCCAAAAGATGGAATTCATTTTTTCCGACCTCGCTGCACAAGCTGAGCCGACGGAAGATGAACTCATTGCTTATCTTGAGGCGCACGCAGACCAATTCGAGTTACCGGGACGTATCAGTTTCGTGCAGGTTTATTTGAATGCAGCCCAGCGTGGTGAGCAAGCGAATGAAGATGCGGGACGCTTGCTTGACGAACTGACGAAAGTGGATACAGCGCTGGACTTTATGGCGGCCGGGGACGCGTTCATGTTTGGTCAACAGCATCCCGATCTTACCCGGCGCCGCGTAGCGGCGCTGTTCGGCGCACAGTTTGCTGCGCAGATTTTTGACCTGCCCGTTGGTAGCTGGCAGGCACCGGTCGCTTCCACCTATGGACTGCACCTGGTTAGAGTAGACAAAAAAACCATGGCCAGCACCCCAACGCTGGCTGAAGTTCGGGACCAGGTGATCAATGAGTGGCAGAACCAGCAGCGTAAAACTGTCAATGAGCAGTTTTACCAGGGCCTCAGGGCGCGCTATGAGGTAGTCATTGGAGATATTGCCGCACCCTACCGTACTGCCCGAAGTGCTTATTCAGGCAGTGGGCAATGATACAAAGATCTATTGGCGCGCTGCTGTTATTGTTCCTGGCAATAACATCCTTTGCGGATGAGATCCGACCAGGCTACCTGGAACTCACAGAAAACAGCCAGGATGTTTTTTCCGTGCTATGGAAAATACCGGCCAAGGGCAACCGGGCTCTGAACCTGCAGGCACGGTTGCCGGACAACTGTAAAAATTCGACCCCGCCGCACACCCAATCGGTCAATGGCGCTTATATACAACGCTGGCTGGTCGTTTGTAACGGCGGGCTTGTGGATCAAACACTTTCAATTAGCGGCTTGGAATCAACCAGCACCGATGTGCTGCTGCGGCTGGAGTTTATCGACGGCACATCACAATCCGTGCTGCTTACGCCGGCCAAAGAAGCATTCAGAATCCCGGCCACGCCAGACTCGCTGCAAATCGTAATAACGTATACCTGGCTGGGTATTACCCATATTCTGCTGGGTGTGGATCACCTGTTATTTGTCTTTGCCCTGTTGCTTATTGTCAATGGCACACGGCGACTGCTATGGACCATCACCGCCTTTACACTTGCCCACAGCCTGACACTGGCCGGTGCAACACTGGGTTTTGTCAACGTCCCCCAGCAACCGGTGGAGGCCATCATCGCCTTGAGCATTTTGTTTCTGGCGATAGAGATAGTGCATGGCAAACAGGGCAGAAAAGGTGCGGCTGCGCGCTGGCCCTGGCTGGTGGCCTTTATTTTTGGCCTGTTGCACGGTTTTGGCTTTGCCGGTGCACTGGCCGAAGTTGGTCTGCCGCAGCAGGCCATTCCGCTGGCCCTTGTTTTTTTCAATGTGGGTGTGGAAATGGGGCAGGTATTGTTCGTCGTAACGGTTCTCTCGCTGGCTTACTTCCTGCATAAGTTAAAGCGCCAAAAGCTGCTGGACTGGTCCGAAACCGTCGCCTTGTATGCAATAGGCGGCCTTTCCTCTTTCTGGGTAATTGAGCGAATCAGCACTTTTTAACGGAGGCTCTGAAGGACTTTTCCGGATGCACCCCATTGTTTCAGTACCTGGTAAAGATCGGGCTCAACAGGGCCTGCCGCGCGGCTAATTTCTGAGCGTGTACGCGAAAAACGGGGCGCAGGCGCAGGTTGTGGAATGCCTTCGACCTCAACAAATGTTTGACGCGCTTTGTTATGCGGGTGCTGCATGGCTTCACGCAGCCCCAGCACCGGTGCAAAGCAGGTGTCTGTACCCTCGAGAATGGCGCACCATTCATCCCGTGTGCGGGTTTGAAAGACTTCGGCAAGACGTCGGTGGAGGCCGTCCCACTCTGATTGTACGTACTGGATGGCAGGGTCTATATCGTCCAGCCCTACCCGCTTGAGCAACGCCTTGAAGAAGCGGCGCTCCAACGGGGCAATCGCAACATACCTGTCATCGCGGGTTCGATAGGTACCCACAAACGGCGCACCGCCATCAAGAATGTTGCTGCCCCTTTCCTCCTGCCACATTCCCGCAGCCAGTAAACCATGGGTTGATGTCAATAACGAAGCTGCGCCATCTGTCATGGCCGCATCCACTACCTGGCCCTGGCCGGACTTGCCGGCTTCCAGCAGTGCCGCGAGCAAACCCATCACCAGGTAGGCACCGCCACCGCCCATGTCACCCGCCAGGTTTAACGGGTAGACCGGCGCGCCGCCTTTTTCACCAATGCTTGCATAAACCCCGGCCAGCGCGATGTAGTTTGGATCATGCCCGACGGCAGCGGCCAGCGGCCCGCTCTGTCCCCAGCCGGTCATGCGGCCATAGACAAGTTTCGGGTTGCGCGCCATGCACTCTTCCGGCCCCAGACCCAGCCGTTCCATCAC
Organism: Oceanospirillales bacterium; assembly: GCA_003233115.1. Lineage (GTDB taxonomy): Bacteria > Pseudomonadota > Gammaproteobacteria > Xanthomonadales > SZUA-36 > SZUA-36. The sequence continues at coordinate 11,531 of QIKV01000179.1, read as the reverse complement.
GCCAGGGCGGAACCCTTCAAAAATGGCATCGGCATCCGCGCACAGATCCAGTACCAGCGCGGTACCTTTTTTGGTCTTCAGGTCCACCTCGATGGTTGGCCGGCTGCGGTTCATGAGGTCAAACCGGGGTGCCAGATTCAGGCCAACACCGGCATAGCCCGGCCGCGCCACGCGTACCAGACTGGCACCCATGTCAGCCATCAACATACCTGCAAACTGGCCAGGGCCTATCCCTGCCATCTCGACAATTTTGAAGTTTTTTAGTGGTCCCATTGAATGTAGTCTAAGCCCGTCGCGCTTTTTTGTGTATTCCTGCGACCAGACTAATATAAAATCAGACGCATGAAACCATTAAGATCCGATACCACCACCAACGGCCCCCTGGCGGCGGCCTCCCGCTCACTGTGGCGCGCCACCGGCATGCGTGACGCTGACTTTGGCAAGCCCATTGTTGCCATCGCTAATTCCTATACCCAATTTGTACCCGGCCACGTGCACCTGCAGGGTGTCGGTAGCCTGGTTGCCAGCGAAATTGCTGCCGCTGGCGGGGTATCCAAGGAATTCAATACCATTGCGATCGATGACGGTATTGCCATGGGCCACGACGGCATGCTGTATTCGTTGCCGAGCCGCGACCTGATTGCCGACTCCGTGGAATACATGGCGAATGCACATTGTGCAGATGCACTGGTGTGTATTTCCAATTGTGACAAGATTACACCCGGCATGCTGATGGCTGCCCTGCGGCTGAATATCCCTGCCATATTTGTTTCCGGCGGACCCATGGAAGCCGGCCGCTTGACAGGAAAACACGATCAGGTTCAACGGATAGATCTCACCCATGCCTTTACCGCCGCGGTGAACATCGATGCATTCCCGGACAACAGCGCGGCCGAGGTGGAAGCCAGCGCCTGCCCGACCTGCGGGAGTTGTTCCGGCATGTTCACGGCCAACTCGATGAACTGCCTGACCGAGGCCCTGGGCCTGTCACTGCCGGGCAATGGATCACTACTGGCAACGCACCGCGACCGTGCAGCGTTATTCCTGGAGGCCGGCCGGGTGATCGTGGATCTGTGTGGGCGTTATTATCGTGATGACGATGATTCGGTACTGCCAAGGTCCATCGCGAGCTTCGAAGCATTCAGCAATGCCATGGCGGTGGATATTGCGATGGGCGGATCCACCAATACCATATTGCATCTGCTGGCTGCCGCCCAGGAAGCCGAAGTCGACTTCAATTTATCGCATATTGATGCGTTGTCCAGGCGCATACCCCACTTGTGTAAAGTGTCACCCGCAAGCCAGGAGTATTTCATGGAAGACGTCCACCGCGCTGGCGGCATGATGGCAATCATGGGTGAACTGGACAAGGGCGGCATGGTGAACCGCAATGTGCCGATGGTGCATAGCGCCAGCCTTGGCGAAGCGCTGGAGCAGTGGGATATCGGCAGGAGCGATCAAGAGGATAGCGCACGGCTTTACTCTGCCGCACCCGGTGGCGTACGCACCACCAAAGCCTTCAACCAGGATAAGCGCTGGGAACCAGACCTGGACCGTAGCGGTGGTTGCATCCGTGATTTGGACCACGCCTACAGCTCCGAGGGTGGCCTGGCTGTGCTTTTCGGCAACATAGCCGAGCAGGGCTGTATCGTGAAGACCGCAGCTGTCGCCACCAGCATGTACCGCTTTAGTGGCCAGGTCCGGCTGTTTGAAGAGATGGAAGTTGCCCAGGAAACCATCCTCGCGGGTGGCATCAAGGCTGGCGATGTGGTCGTGATCCGTTACGAAGGACCGCGTGGCGGCCCGGGTATGCAGGAAATGCTGGGGCCCACCATTGCATTGAAATCCGTGGGCCTGGGAGAATCCTGTGCACTCATTACCGACGGCCGTTTCTCCGGCGCAACCGGTGGTCTTTCCGTCGGTCATGTTTCCCCCGAAGCCGCCAGTGGCGGCTTGATTGCCCTGGTAGAGGAGGGCGACACCATTGCGTTTGACATACCCAACCGCAGTATCGAATTACAAGTCGATGCCGACGAACTGGCAGCACGCAGAACAGTGCTGGAAGCCGGCGGGCCGGACCAGGCCTACCGGCCGGCGGCACCACGGCGGCGACGGGTAAGCAAAGCCCTGCGTGCCTATGCCACCTTTGCCAGCAGTGCTGATAAGGGTGGTGTGCGAATTGTTTAAAGGATGAATGCTGATGTCCCGTCTTGATAAAGTGCTGAATATTGAGGACCTGCGGAAACTGGCCCGTAAAAGACTGCCGGCGCCATTGTTCAACTATATTGACGGCGGCTCCGATGATGAATCCAATGTGCACGGCAATGTTCATGCCTTTGAGACCGCCAAACTGGTACCGGAATACCTGGTAAACGTCGCGAATATTGACCTTACTACGAAAGTCCTCGGCCACGAAATCTCCATGCCGCTGTTCCTGGCTCCGACCGGAATGTCGCGCCTGTTTCATCACGATGGTGAAACCGCAGCGTGCAAGGCGGCAGCACAAGCCGGTACCTACTATTCCCTGTCCACGGTCGGTTCAACCACCATTGAAGATGTAGCTGCCGCCGCAGATGGCCCAAAATGCTTCCAGATATACGTGATGAAGGACCGCAGCCTGACGCGTGAATTCATCCAACGCTGTAAGGATGCAAATTTCGACTAGCTGGCACTGACGGTGGACATACCAGCCGCCAGCAACAGGGAGCGAGAACTGCGCTATGGTTTTACCATGCCGCCGAAACTCAATCTGGCCGGCCTGGCCGGTTTTGCTGCCAAACCAGGCTGGGTCTACCGGGCCCTGACCCATCCAGCAACCAAACTGGCCAACGTGGCGCATAAAATTCCTGAAGGCAGTTCACAAAGCAGCTCGCTGATGGAATATATCGCCAAACAGTTTGATCCCTCGGTAACCTGGGATGACATGGAGTGGATGATCTCGGAGTGGGGCAAGCCGTTTGCCATCAAGGGCATACTGTCGGCAGCCGACGCCCGCAAAGCGGTGGATGTCGGCGTCTCGGCTATCATGGTTTCAAACCACGGTGGGCGCCAGCTTGACGGTGCCCTGTCAGCTTTTGAAGCGCTCGGCCCGATTGTCGATGAGGTGGGTGGCGAGTGTGAAATCATCTGCGACGGCGGTATCCGGCGCGGCACCCACGTACTGAAAGCGCTGGCGCGGGGCGCCACCGCCTGCTCAATGGGCCGGCCCTACCTGTTCGGCCTGGCCGCCGCCGGGCAGGCTGGCGTGGCGAAAGCACTGGCGCTCCTGCGCGCTGAAATTGAACGGGACATGGGCTTGCTGGGTTGCCGCAATGTGGGTGAAATCAGCAGCAAACATATTACCTGAATATGTTAACACCACCGTAGGGTGGACATTCATGTCCACCAACTCAGCCGAATATGTTAACACCCCCACGGGGTGGGCATGAATGTCCACCCTACGGATTTAATGCAGCTCTTAGTTCAGCCAGTTTCTCCTTGACCACGGAGGCATTGGCGCTGCCCATGCGGACCAGAATCTTCTGTCCTGCCGTCATTGACTCAAGTTCCGGATCTGCAAACAGGTAGACTGCTTCCGGCTTGGTCAGGTAAACCGGACCCGGCACATCCGGAGTTTTCAGCAAGTTGTCGATCACCTCACCCAGGCGCTCATCGAATGAGCCCTCGCCGCCATTTTCCTCCCAGGCCTGCTGAAACAGCGGGTAATAGCGCTGATAGGCTGCCAGTAACGCATCGGCATCCATATTCTGAATCAGCGCAACATAGCCATTGTAACGGGCAAAGTTTTTTGTGCTCATGACAGTGCTGCCATCTTCAGATTCAGCGATAAACTTGTCAGCGGGGGGTTTGACCGGGTTGATCAGTGAGGGCACCTGGCGACTGGTCAGGCTGTCGACCATGGCCACGAATCGACTGACAACCTGATCCCGCACCAGGTATTCTGCCAGCGCATTGGGGCCCACTGCTTGCGCCAGCGCTTCTCTGACCTCGGGGTCACTCTCAGCCAGTACCGGTAGCAGGTCCGGGAGCACTTCAAGTGCAGGCGCAGGCGGCCTGGAGACGTTCTCAGCCGGCGGCACAGGTTCAGGCTGTGGTTCAGTATACGCCTGAGCCGGAGGCAGTTCCGGTGGCGGCAATTCATCAATCTTTTTCGACTCTTTGGTGAAAAAGTACCAGGCTGCCGCCGCGAACAGGATAGTGAGCAATATAAATGGTGCGGATTTTTTCATGCTGGTGCGCCAGATAATCGTTTGTGCATTAATTGTGACCGCGCTGCGTGACCGGCGGTTCCTTTAAATCAAGGCCGGCCACTCACCCCGTGTGAATTTCAACGCACGCACAATGAAAGGCTTGCACTTGTTTGTCGGTCTGCTATATTTCGCGCGCCGTGATAAAACTTACCACAATTAATCCGGGATAATTTGAATATGTTCGCAATCTCTGCATCCAGCAAGCCGCAATACAGCCGCCACTTACTGCGTCGCTTCATGTTGGCCTTGTTGCTGATGATACCCTTCATTGCCCAAGCCAGGACCGTGTTGATCGGAACTCCGCTGGGTGACATTGAAATAGAGTTGCTGACCAACGATGCTCCAAAAACAGTCGCCAACTTCCTGAATTATATTGATAATAACCGATATGAGAAGGCCTTTATTCATCGCAGTGTGGATGGCTTTATCGTCCAGGGCGGCGGCTTTACTTTCTCTGCGGGAACCGCAACGGCCATTCCCGCCTTCCCTCCGGTGGTTAACGAATTCAAGGTTTCCAATACGCGTAGCACGGTGGCGATGGCCAAACTGGGCAACCAGCCTGATAGTGCCACCAGCCAGTGGTTTATCAATGTTGCGGATAATTCCGGTAATCTTGATAATCAGAATGGCGGGTTTACCGTTTTTGCCCGGGTTGTTGGTGATGGAATGGCCGTGGTAGATGCCATCAATAAGCTGCCGACAACCAACGCCGGTGGCGCATTTACCGACTTGCCGGTCATCAACTTTTCCGGTGGTACTTTAGCTACGACCAACCTGGTGATGACGAGTGTCGCTGAAAAAACTGTGCAAGCACCCTTCCAGATGAATCCCGGCCTGAATGACGCCTGGTTCAATCCAGCTACCGATGGCCAGGGCTTTTTCATCACGGTTTTTCCCGACCTCAACGTCGTGCTGCTGGCCTGGTTTACCTATGACACCACCCTACCGTCACCCGATGCAAACGCAAATCTGGGTGATCCGGGACACCGGTGGATAACGGCAGTCGGCCCCATCGACGGTAATTCTGCGGTGCTGGAAATCGAAGTCGCCTCCGGCGGGTTGTTCGACGACCCGGCCATGGTCAACCGCCGGGTGGACGGGAGTATTACGCTGACTTTTGAAAGTTGTACCAGCGGTACGGTTGCATACAATATCCCGTCAATTAACCGCCAGGGCAGCGTCCCGATTAAGCGGGTAGCCAAAGATAACGCCACGTTGTGCGAGGCCCTGCAGAACTAGAGCCAGAAAAGCTCTGATCTACGGGGTCCAGCCTCCACCCAGGGCTTTGTAGAGCGTCACGGCTTGATGAACTTCAGCGTCCAGCGATCCGTGTTGCCGGTGACGGTCTTGCGGCCGACTTCATAGCGCAATTCATCATCCGGCCTGAAATGCAGTTTTGAGTAGTCCACCAACTCAAACCCGGCAGCCTGGATTTCCTTGATAGCCAGTACCGGATCAGTCCTGCGGCGGTTTTCCGGATTATCTGCTTCCATGTGTCGGCGGTCATGGTCCACAACGGCATAGATACCGCCGTGTTTGAGCGCATCAAAGGCTACCTTGTTCATGGTTGCACGCCCGTCCGGGCCGAAATTGTGGTAGTTGCGGAAGGTCAGCACCATGTCCACACCGGTAACGCCGAGTCCATCCGTTTCCAGCGTATAAAATTTGTCACCATCTTTTCGGTAGACTCTCGAATCTGCATCAATAATTTGCGCGTCTTCAAAGCCTGCCTCGTCCCTGAGCAAGCTGGCAATGCCACCGGTACCCAGCGCCGCATAATATTTACCGTTCTCCTTCACGACCGGTGCAAGTAACTTGGTGTACCAGCCCCCGCCGGGAATCAGCTCGATGATTTTCATGTCATCGCGCAGACCGAAAAACTTCAGCGTATCGATCGGCCGGCGATTCCGGTCACGTGCTGTTTCTGCATCCGTGCGGATATCAGCGGCCATGGCAGTTTTGAGCTTGGCCTCAACAGCATCAAAACCATCGGCAAACGCGAGGCTGGCGGAAACCAGCAACAAAGCACTAAGAAAATATTTCATCAGAAAATCCTGTCATCCAGTTGCATCAATACGGTGTGCAAGCATATAGGATTAAGTACAGGTGTGGAACCGCTTGCGGGCCAGGAGAAGGGAAGCACAATTTTGCTTGCAGGAGCGAGCAGCGGAACTGCTTGCTCCTACGCGCGTTCTAATTCAGCGATCCGGTCAAGTAATTCCAGTGCCAGCGCAGCACCGGCCAGGTTTACGCCCAGGTCACGCTGCAGGTGCATGGCCGTTCTGACCCGTTTCAGGCTGGTGACCGTAAAATGCCAATGCTCCGCATCTCCACCCACAGGATCAAGAATACCTTCTTGCACGAGCAGCGAAACGGTTTCCACTTCTACCCTGCAGCTTCGACACAGGTCAGCCATTGAGACCTCGTCATAATCTTCCAGTAGCTGGCCGGTCAGGGGTTTGTCGCTAGCCATGGTCATGTCACCTTCATTGTTGCGCGGGGGTCAAACTCAAGTGTTTCCCGCATGCGCTTATATATTGCCCGTGCCTTGTCGTTATCGGCGGGTGGCAAAACAATCTGCAGAACAACGTACAGGTCTCCCGGTGTTTTGGCCGGAATACCCCGGCCCTTCAGCCGCAGTTTTTTGCCGGCCTGTGAATTTGACGGGATTTTCAAGTCGATGGCACCCGCCGGCGTGGGAACCTTGACGCTGGCACCCAGGGCCGCCTCCCAGGGCGTGAGCGGCAACTCCAGGTAAACATCACTGCCCTCAACACGGTAGTGGCGGTGGGGCTTGAACTCCACTTCGAGATACAGATCACCGGCCTTGCCGTCGCCCATGCCGGTGGCGCCCTGGCCTGCCAGGCGAATTTGCTGGCCCTGGCGAATCCCCTTTGGAATACGCACTTTCAACGTCCGGTTGCGGGTGACCACATGACCATCCGGGGTCACTTCCGGCATCTGCAATGAAATGGATCGTGACGCACCGTTAAAGCTGTCTTCCAGATCGATCAAGATTCTGGCGTGATGATCATCGCCGTGCCGGTGAAAACCCCGGCTACCGCCACCGGGGCGCCGTCCCTGCCCGAACAGTGATTCAAAAAAATCACTAAAATCCTGTTGACCCCCACCCGGCGGTGCGCCATGGAACTCGAAGCCGGTACCCCAGTCTGGTGGTGGGCGGAAATCCTGCCGGGCTTTCCAGTCAGCACCCAACTGGTCGTAGGCCGTGCGTTTTTCCGGATCCTTGAGAACCTCATGGGCCTCGCCAAGCTCCTTGAACTTCAGCTCCGCATCGGCTTCCTTACTGACATCCGGATGGTATTTGCGGGCCAGCTTGCGATAGGCGCGCTTAATTTCATCCTGGGTGGCCTTGCGGTCCACACCCATGATTTTGTAGTAGTCCTTGTATTCCATCTACTGCTGTTTGGGCGTATACGCCTCGGCTTCCTGCTTGGTGAGTTGTATAACCTTGAGCCGCCAGTTTATGAGATTGGATTTAATCTGCAAGCGGTAGTGGCCACCTTCGTTAAACAGTCTTACGCCATTATCGACCCACTTGGTCGACACAATCTTGCCCACGTATTCACCCACCGGTGACTTGATCAGGTTGACTTCCAGCGCCATCGATCCGCCGTAGTCACCGGTCGTCATCCAATCCACTATCCAGGGTGCTTTAACTTCAAATTCTGCGGTGGTCGTACTGTCAGAACCTTTGAATTCCTTGATCAGTTCCTTGCTTTGGGCCACGGACGAAAAAAAACTCAGTGTCATGAAAACAGTTAGTATGAAGAGTAATCGGTTCATCTGATTCTCCTGGTTGGGTTGCCGCCTGTCGAAAAGCGAAATATTAGTCACTGGAATGATACCAGTAGTATATAAGTTGACCTGTTTGCGAGTGAAAGTTCCGCCCGGGGGAACGGGTCTGCTGTTTGCGTATCTATAGACTACACCGTGAAAAAGAGAAAATAATGAAATCTTCAGATTTAATGGTAAAAGCCCTCGAAAACGAGGGGGTTAAATATATTTTTGGTATTCCGGGAGAAGAGAACCTGGATTTCCTGAACTCACTCAGAGGGTCCAGCATTCAACTGATCCTGACCCATCACGAACAGGCAGCCGGATTCATGGCTGCAACCTATGGCCGTCTGACCGGTCAACCGGGTATGTGTTTGTCCACCCTGGGTCCGGGCGCAACCAATTTTGTCACCGCGGCGGCCTATGCCGAACTCGGTGCCATGCCCATGGTCATGCTGTCCGGCCAAAAGCCGATCAAAACCAGCAAACAGGGTCGCTTTCAGATTGTTGATGTGGTGGACCTGATGCGCCCCATCACGAAATCCTCCGAACAGATCGTTGACGGTAGCCAGATTCCCTCGATGGTCAGGGATGCCTTCCGTGTTGCCATTGAAGAAAGACCGGGGGCCGTCTACCTGGAATTGCCGGAAGACATTGCGGTTGAACAGACCGATGCCAGTCTGTTCGAAGTGGTTGGCCACCGCCGGCCTGATGCCGCCGAGGCGGCGATTGATGAAGCGGTAGCCATGATTGAGGCGGCGCAGATGCCGTTGTTGTTAATTGGCGCCGGGGCCAATCGAAAGGACACCGGCCAGGCCTTGCAGGAATTTGTCGATAAAACCGGGATCTATTTCTTTGACACCCAGTTAGGCAAGGGCGTGATTGATGAAAATCATGCCCAGTTCCTGGGCACGGCCGCCTTGTCAGACCATGATTTTCTGCACAGTGCCATCGACCGGGCGGACCTGATCATTAACGTCGGTCATGACGTGATTGAAAAGCCGCCGTTTTGTATGGAAAAAGGCGGCAAGAAAGTGATCCATGTGAATTTCTTTGCCGCCCATATCGATGATGTGTATTTTCCGCAATTGAATGTGGTCGGCGATATCTCCAGGTCGGTGCTATGCATGACCGAAAGAATCAACATCAGTGCGAATTTGGATTTTTCCTATTTTGCGCGGGTCAAAAAAGAAGTCGACAGCCATTTAAGCAAGTATTTTGAAGACGACCGTTTTCCACTGCTGCCGCAACGCCTGGTAAGTATTCTGCGAAATAGCCTGGCCCAGGATGATATCATTACGCTGGACAATGGCATCTATAAAATCTGGTTTACCCGGAATTACAAATGTGGTGAGCCCAATACCCTGCTGCTGGATAACGCCCTGGCCACCATGGGCGCAGGCCTGCCTTCTGCCATCACGACCAAGCTGCTGTACCCTGATAAAAAAGTTGTTTCTGTCAATGGTGACGGCGGCTTCATGATGAACTCACAGGAACTGGAAACGGCGGTGCGCCTGGACCTGGATCTGGTGATTATTATCCTCAATGACAGCGCTTATGGGATGATCAAGTGGAAACAGGAAGGCATGGGGTTCGAAAACTTCGGGCTGGATTTCAACAACCCGAATTTTGTCACCTATGCTGAAAGCTTCGGCGCCATTGGCCATCGGGCTGAAAGTGCGGCTGATTTTCAGCGCGTCCTGCGGGAATGCCTCGACGGCAAGGGTGTGCACGTGATCGATTTACCGGTGGATTATTCCCTCAATCATTCGATATTGCATGTACTCATCAGGCAATCTGCACAAATCCTATAGGAGACAGGCATGAATTCTGTACGGGTAAATAGTCCTTTCAATGGCGCGCTGATCAAGACACTCCCCTTGCATGATGCACGTGACGTGGACAAGGCGCTGCAGGTTGCGCACGGGCTTTTTCAGGACCACACACAATGGTTGCCGGCCTGGCAACGCATCGCCATCCTGGAAAAAGCGGCCGGGATCATGGCTGGCCAGGTCGATGAACTGACCCGGATCGCAGCACAGGAGGGTGGCAAGCCCTGGGCCGACTCCAGGGTTGAAGTCCTGCGAGCCATCAATGGTGTCAGGCTGGGTATAGAGCATATTGGCCAGATCAAAGGCGAACAGATCCCGATGGGGCAAACCCCATCTTCCGTCAATCGACTGGCATTCACCACGCGTGAGCCCATTGGCGTGGTCTCCTCAATCAGTGCCTTTAACCACCCCCTGAACCTGATCATCCACCAGACCGTGCCCGCCATCGCCGTGGGTTCACCGGTGATCATCAAGCCCGCTTTGACCACGCCATTGTCCTGTCTCCGATTTATGGAAATTCTGACACAAGCCGGCTTGCCGGAGGGCTGGTGCCAATGCCTGCTGGTCGACAACAACAATGCCGAAAAGCTGGTCACCGATGAGCGCATCAATTACCTGTCATTCATCGGCTCCGCCCGTGTGGGCTGGTTGTTACGCTCCAAACTGTCAGCGGGCACGCGCTGCGCGCTGGAGCACGGTGGTTCAGCACCGGTCATCGTGGCAGCCGATGCGGATATCGAGCCCATGATCGCCAGCCTGCTCAAGGGCGGTTTTTACCACGCCGGCCAGGTCTGCGTTTCGGTGCAACGAATATTTGTCCACGAATCCCTGTGCGACACCGTCGCAGAACAATTATCAGCCGGAGCCTGCCAACTGGTGGTGGGTGACCCACTGGACCGGCCAACCGAGGTCGGGCCACTGATCCTGCCGCGTGAAGTTGACCGGGTTGAAGCCTGGGTCGATGAAGCCAGGCAACTGGGTACCACCGTACTGTGCGGAGGCCACCGGATCTCGGATACCTGTTACGCACCCACCGTGCTGCTGAATCCGCCGGACCGGGCCAGTGTTTCCCGCCTGGAAATTTTTGGGCCGGTGGTCTGTGTTTATTCGTACCGGCATCGGCACGAGGCCATCAGGCGTGCCAATGCCCTGCCTTATGCTTTCCAGGCTTCTGTGTTCACCAGCGATCTGGATACTGCGTTCGATACCGTCAGGCAACTGAACGCCACCGCCGTTATGGTCAATGACCATACCGCTTTCCGGGTAGACTGGATGCCATTTGGCGGCCGGGATTCATCTGGAATCGGCATGGGTGGCATCCCGTATTCGATGCATGAAATGACACGGGAAAAGTTGATGGTGATCAAGAGCAACGTTCTGTAGCAAGCCACCTGCGCCCGGCAGCAGAGCTGCTCCCTGTTACTCGTATCTGAGCGCGTCGATCGGGTCCAGTTGTGCGGCCTTGGCCGCCGGCACGATACCAAAAATTACGCCGACGGCGCCGCAAAACCCAAAGCTGAGCAAAACGGCCCATAACGGCACATGAGCCGCCGGGAAACCTGGCAACATGGCAGCCACTAAAGCGCCCAACCAATAGCCGATGGCGACACCTACCAGGCCGCCAATCATGGTTAATGCCAATGCCTCGATG
>QIKV01000050.1 GCA_003233115.1 Oceanospirillales bacterium | reverse complement strand
GCTCGCCCTTCAGCGTTGGTGCCAGCATTTGTACTGTTTCAGACTCGGGTTCTGGTTCCGGTTCCGGTTCAGGCTCGGGCTCGGGCTCGGGCTCGGGTTCGGGTTCCGGTTCAGGCTCGGGCTCGGGTTCGGGTTCAGTCTTGAGTGTTGGCTCCGGTATTTGTACCGTTTCAGGTTCCGGCTCAGATGCGGGCGCTGCCGGTGATTCAGATTTCGCGGCGGATTCTTCTCCATACCGGTCCAGAATCTGCAACAGGTCCTCGGCCTCGCCAGTGACTGCCTGCACGGCTTCACTGGTCTTTTCCGCTCGCTCCATGTCAGCCTGTATGGTACTTCTACGCCGCAGAATCCAGACGATGAAAGCGATCAGGAACGCGGCGATAGCAAAAACCCAGGCTGCTCCACCCGCATACCACGGCTGTTCCTCACCACCGGGTGTTATTGCAACCGGCGCTGCCGGTTTATCTTCAGCACGCTTCTCCGCGAGCTTGGATTCCATTCCGGCGAGGCCCGTATCTTCCACCTCAAGGGGCTTATCCTCAGGGGCCTGCTGTTGTTCTTCCAGTTCCCGGATCCGGTCTTGCAGGTACACATTTTCCTGCTGTGCGTTGACCAGTTCCTCCTCGGTTCGTACCAGGTCCTCGGGGGTTTTCGCGTCAACCGGCTCCTGTTTTTGTACCAGCCCGGCGTCCTGTGCAGTGGTTTCGTCCGGTTTGGCAGGCGGCACCAACTCGAGGTGGCTGGGGTCGGTCTCCAGGTCTTCTTGCGGCACGGTTTCGGCTGCTGTTTCCTGGTAGTCACCCGTGTCAGCAACGGTGGGTGTAGCGTAATCCGGTGCCGCTGTCAGGATACCGGTGCGGGCCTCGTCCTCCTGTCGCAGGGCCTCGAGCATGGCTTCCCGGGATGTGAGTTCAGCGACTTCAGTGTAGGCCGGCAAACGCAGAATGGCGCCACGCTTGAGGTAATTTATATTGTCCCGGAGAAATGCATCCGGATTCTTTCGCTGCAAGGCCAGCATGGTCTGGTTGATGCTGTAGCCGGTACCCCGGCTCCATTCACGCGCGATACCCCACAGGGTTTCGCCGCGGGCGACGGGGCCATAGACTTCGCCGTCAGCAGCGCCTTCGGCGGTCTCATCGGTGGTCTCATCGGTGGTCTCTTCGGCCGCTACTTCAGTGAACGAATCTGCCGCCTCGCCGGCTGTTTCAGCGACGTCATCTGCAGGTGTTGAGTCTTCCACGTCTGCGGCCATCAAATCACCGGCGTCCGCATCAGGTTCCTCGCCAGGTTCCGCTGCCACTTCTTCTGTGGCGGGTTCCGGTTCCTTGACCTCCGCTTCTGCTTGCTGGGCAGCAGCCTCCGGTTCCCCGGCTTCGGGTTCTGCCTCCTGAGCAGCAGCCTCCGGTTCCTGGGCTTCAGGTTCTGCCTCCTGGGCAGCAGCCTCCGGTTCCTGGGCTGCGGGTTCTGCTTCCTGAGCAGCAACTTCCGGTTCCTGGGCTGCGGGTTCCTGGGCCGCCGGTTCCGGGGCTGCCGGTTCCGGGGCTTTTACGACCGGTTCCGGCGCCGGCCTGGCAGGCTCAACAGCGGCAGGCTGGCTTGCGACAAAAGGTTTCTCAACCGCTGCCGGGCGCGGTGCCGGCTTGACGACCACCGCCGGGGCGGCTGATTCAAAAGTGGGCGGATCCAGGAAAAGCGTGTACTCACGCAGCATACGCCCTCTGGCCCACGCCACCTGCACCAGTATCTGTATGACCGGTTCGGTGACTGCCAGGCGACTGGTAACACGGATATACGGTCTGGGCAAGTCTGTCACGACTTCAAATTCGAGCGGCACCGAAATGGCGGATCGGGTCAGGCCGAGTAAGGTAAAATCATCGGCTGAAGCCAGACCAGCGGTAACGCTTAGTAATTCATCACTTGACCGGCTGATTAACTCGACCCTGACATCCAGCGGTTGGTTCAGGTAGGACTCCACGCTCGCTCCGCCAAGTCCCAGCGCGAACAGAACCGGGCTGGCCAACATCAGCACAACGGCCACCACCCATTGAATTCGTCTATGCATTCCTGTCACTCCCTGCTCCCCAGGACGGCTGATTGAATTTCAGCTTGGGCCAGTGTACGTTTGCTGGCTTCAGGTTGCCACCGGCAATTTACTGTCAACGATAATTTTTAATATCTGCACCGCATTCAGGGCAGCGCCTTTCCTCACATTGTCACCTACAACCCACAAGTTGATGCCCCGCGGATGGCTATGGTCACGACGCAACCTGCTGACAAATACTGCGTCCTTGCCTGCTGCATGCGTAACCGCGGTGACCTGCTCCGCCGGGTCTGCGTCATCAACCAGTTGTAGGCCGGCGGCTTTTTGCAGCAGCGCGCGCACGTCTTGTATGCTGATATCACGGCTGGTCTCCAGGTGCACGGCTTCTGAGTGGCCAAAAAACACTGGTATGCGCACCGCAGTCGCATTGACGCCAATGGACGGATCACGCAGGATTTTACTGGTCTCCCACTGCAACTTCATTTCTTCGCGGGTGTAGTCATTGGCCTGCATCGCATCGATAACAGGGATGGCGTTAAAAGCTATCGGCTGTGCAAAAACCGCTGGCTTAACCTGCTTGAAGCTCAGGCGATCCATGGTCTGGCGCGCCAACTCTTCCATCCCCTTGCGCCCGGCACCGGAGACTGACTGGTAGGTCGCCACATTGATGCGGTCGATACCGGCGGCGGCATGGATCGGCGCAATGGCCACCAGCATCTGTATGGTGGAACAATTGGGATTGGCGATAATCGCACCGGGCGGCAGATCTTCGAGCAGGTCGGCATTGACTTCAGGAACCACCAGCGGAATATCATCGTCCTGCCGGAAGGCAGAGGTATTGTCGATGACGGTACAGCCTGCCGCCGATGCGCGCGGCACGTATTCCAGACTGATATCCCCGCCGGCGGAAAACAGTGCATAGTCCACGCTGTCAAAGTCAAAATCATCCAGCACCTCGACCGCGATGAAACGACGGCCAAACTCCACGGTTTTACCCAGCGAGTTGTCGCTGGCGAGCGCATGGATCGTACAGCCTGCGAAGCCGCTTTCGGCCAGGATGGAGAGCATGGCCTCACCCACTGCACCGGTTGCACCGACCACCGCGATTTTTAGTTTTTCACTCATTTTCTGTTGTCATCCAATCCTGCTACTAACCATTCTGAGCGCGCTGCCTGAGCACATGATCCATCAACACCAGGGCCAGCATGGCCTCAACGATGGGTGTGGCCCGGATACCCACACAGGGGTCATGGCGGCCCTGGGTAATAACCTCAACCGCATGGCCATCCACATCCACGCTGCGGCATGGGATTCTGAGGCTGGATGTGGGCTTGAAGGCCACGCTCACCAGCACATCCTGGCCACTGGAAATGCCGCCCAGCACACCGCCGGCATGGTTGCTTAAAAATTTGTCCGGGGTAATCTCGTCGCGGTGCTCCGTGCCCAATTGTTCAACACAGTCAAACCCTGCACCAATCTCAACCGCCTTGGCGGCGTTGATACCCATCATGGCGGATGCCAGGTCAGCATCCAGCTTGCCGTAAACCGGCTCACCCAGACCCGCTGGCACGTTGCTCGCCCGGGCGGAAATCCGCGCACCGACGGAATTGCCGGATTTCCTCAGGTTGTCCATATACTCTTCAAGTTGCTGCACCACTGAAGGGTCCGGGCTGAAAAACGGATTGTCCTCCACAGTATCCATGTCCATCACCTTATCGGTCCGTATCGGCCCAAGCTGTGCCAGCCAGCCCTGTATTTCAATACCGAACTGCGCCCGCAAATACTTTCTCGCAATCGCACCCGCGGCAACCCGCATGGTGGTCTCACGCGCCGAAGCGCGACCACCACCACGGTAATCGCGGATACCGTACTTTTTCCAATAGGTGTAATCCGCATGACCCGGCCGGAATTTTTTCGCCAGGTCGGTGTAATCCCTGCTGCGGGCATCGGTGTTTTCGATTACAAGCGCGATCGGGGTGCCCGTTGTGCGACCCTCGAATACACCGGAAAGTATCTGCACCTCATCTTGCTCTTTTCGTTGCGAGGTATGCCTGCTCTTACCGGTGGCGCGGCGCACTAACTGCTGCTGTATCTCAGCGGCGTCGATTGCCAGTCCCGGCGGACAACCGTCAATAACACAGCCAATCGCCGGGCCATGGCTTTCACCAAAAGTCGTCATTCTGAACAGGCGGCCAAAGGTATTGTCAGACATTTTCCCGTTGCTCCAGGACCGTGCGCACGTCCGCGTGACAGGCGCGCAATTGATCATACTCCAGCAGGAATATTCCGTCGCCACCACGATGGAACTCCAGCCACAAAAAAGGTACCCGTGGCAGCAGTGCAACCAACCCCGGTGCGCTTTCCCCTACTTCCACCACCAATATGCCCCGCTGTTTCAAATAGACAGGGGAAGCATCCAGTATTTTCAGCACAATATCCAGTCCGTCTGCACCACTGACCAGTCCGGTCACAGGTTCGGCGTGATATTCCAGCGGCAATTGCGCAAAAACTTCGGCCGCAACGTACGGGGGATTGCTGACGATCAGATCGTAACGCCCGCCAGGCTGGCCACTGCTATCGAGTTCGGTGAACAAATCCGAACAGACCAGTCGCACCCGATCTGTCGCGTTATGCCGCTCCACGTTACGCAATGCAACCTCAAGGGCTGCCGGCGAAATATCCACCGCATCCACCTCAACCCCGGGCAGATACACCGCCATCGCAGTGGCGATGCAACCACCGCCGGTGCACATATCCAAAACCCTGCCGCGCCCGTTGCTGCCAGGGCAAATTTCCAGCCAGGGCAAAAACTGACCGGCAATCAGTTCTGCCAGTGGCGAGCGGGGCACCAGCACATCGGTGTTGACGATAAAATCCAGCCCGCAAAAACGGGCCGTTCCTGTCAGGTAGGCCAGCGGGCAGCGTTCCTCCAGCCTGCGCCTGAGCAAGTGTTCAACGGATTCTTGCTGCGCCGGGCTCAGCAGCACATCCCAGGCTGTAAAACTACCGTCCAGCGATGCGCCCAGCACGTGCAGCACCAGCCAGGCAGCTTCATCGTGCGCATTGTCAGTGCCGTGGCCAAAGTACAAACCTGCCCGGTCCATTTCGCCGGCACAATATTCAAGCCAGTCGGCAGCGGTCTTCAACATATATTTCATTTTGTCGTCCGCCTTGGTGAAATGTTTGGGCTAAAACCCAGCCCGCATTATAATTGACTGTCATGATCACCGTATGCTCCGGATAACAGAATGAAAACAGCGCTTGAACGCATCCTGGCAGGTTTCCAGTACATCCTGCCCCACCATTTTCTGTCGCGCATCGTCTACGCGCTGATGCGTTGTGAAGCAAAATGGCTGAAAAACCTGCTTATCCGGACCATCAGCAGGCTGGCTGGCATCAATGTCGATGAGGCCCTGTCACCGGACATGCACGACTATGCCAGCTTTAATGCCTGGTTTACGCGTGCGTTGAAGCCGGGCGCCAGAACCTTTGACCAGGACCCGCAGGCGTTTTTATGCCCCTGCGACGGCCGCATCAGTGAAACCGGTGCATTGCAGGCAAACAGCATCCTGCAGGCCAAGGGGAAGGACTACACCCTGCAGGATTTACTCGCCAGCGACCCGGTTTGCACGCAACTTGAAGATGGCTGGTTCTCCACCATCTACCTGTCCCCGCGTGACTACCACCGCATCCACATGCCCATCACCGGCCATCTGCAGCGCATGATTCACGTTCCCGGCAGATTATTCTCGGTCGCCCCCTACACCGCCCGGCAGGTACCACGCCTGTTCGCCCGCAATGAACGCGTAATCTCCATCTTCACAACGGCTGCGGGACCCCTGGTGATGGTGCTGGTCGGAGCGATGCTGGTATCCAGCACCGAAACCATCTGGGCCGGCGAGGTGACCCCGTCAAAAAACAAGGACATCACCACCACGGACTATTCCGGACAGGACATCAGCCTGGCAAAAGGTGAAGAAATGGGTCGTTTCAACATGGGCTCAACAGTCATTGTGCTGGTACCGCCGGATACCGTGGAAGGCCTTGCAGAGCTCGGTGCGGGTGATGCTGTAAAAGTTGGGCAAAGGCTGGCCAATCTTTAGGTTTTGTGCCAACCGATGTGGTGACAGGGCACGCACCTCCGTATCTATTGGACAAGCACCATTCGATCCGCGGGGACACGGGGTACCTGCCCTCTGAGACACGCCACCAGCACATCCATGTGGGCTCTGTAAAAAACTTCCTGTTTTTTAAGGTCTCAGAGCGCAGATACCCCATATCCCCGCTGAGGGTTGGGGATTCTGATGGGGGTGGGTATTTGCAAGCGCAGTACGCACTTTCCCAACACGAGTCCATCCCCTCATCAAGAATCTACTGAACTCAGCGGGGATACGGGGGGGTACCCCCAGAGACCGTGGCCTGCAGGGAGCAGGCCCCGAGCCCCCATGGAGGAGGTGAGACCAGGAACTGGTCGAGAGGCTGGCCTGGGCCATGGGTTCATGGCGTGTCTCTGGGGGTACACCCCCCGTGTCGCCGCGGCAGGATGGCGCCAATCTTATAGAATGGGGGTACACCCCCCCGTGTCACCACGGATCAGATAGTGCAGGCCTGGAGAATCACATATCACCGCGACCAGATGGTACCAGCCTTTAAGAATCAAATAGTGCTGCGCTAAGAAGACTCACCACCCGCACTGGCGTCCTTCATTCTGCTTATCCAGCCAGGCCTTCAGCGGTGCGAAGTAATCCAGGATGGCCGTCGCATCCATGTGGCGCTGGCCGGTCAGTGCTTCGAGAGCTACTGGCCAGGGTTTACTGCGACCAAGCTCCAGCATGGCGTTCAGGCGCTCACCGGCCTCTTTATTACCATATATAGAACAACGATTTATAGGGCCTTTATTACCTGAAATCTCACATAGAGAGCGGTGGAATTGAAATTGCAGGATGCGGGCAAGGAAGTAGCGTGTATAGGGAACATTGGCCGGTACATGGTACTTCGCACCTGGGTCAAAGGCATCCACCGGGCGCTTGTTCGGCGCTTTAATACCCTGGTACTTCTCCCGCAACTGCCACCACAAGTCGTTATAGCCATCCGGGCCCACTTTACCGGCAAACACCTGCCAGCGCCATTGGTCGACCATCAGGCCAAAGGGCAAAAAGGCGATCCCTTCCAGCGCACGTTTCATCAGCAACGGGATGTCCGCAGATGCATCCGGGACATCATCCAGCAGGCCAATTTTTTGCAGGTAGCCAGGGGTGATGGATAAGGCGATGGTATCGCCCACTGCTTCATGGAAGCCGTCATTGGCACTGTTCCGGTAGAGGTAGCTCTCTTTGTTATAGGCGCGCTGGTAGTAGTTGTGCCCCAGCTCATGGTGGATGGTACGGAAATCTTCAGAATTGATCTTTATGCACATCTTGATGCGCAAATCATCTTTCTCATCGATATCCCAGGCCGAGGCATGGCAAACCACCTCCCTGTCCTGTGGCTTGACGAACAGGGAACGTTCCCAGAAGGTCGCCGGCAGTTCTGCGAAGCCGAGCGAACTGAAGAATGCCTCACCCGTTTTGACCATATCAATGGCATCAAATTTTTTCTCTTTCAGTATGGCGCTCAGATCGTAGCCAGGGCCGGTCTCGTCGGGCGCGACCAGTGGATAAATATTGCTCCAGTCCTGCGCCCACATGTTGCCGAGCAGATGCGCAGGAATCGGGCCATCCTGGGGCACCAGTTCAGTACCGTATTTTTCACCAAGTTTGGCGCGTACATCGCAATGCAATGCCTCATACAGGGGTTTTACCTCATTCCACAAGCGGTCGAGTTCAGCCGGAAAGTCCTCCGGCGGCATGTCATAGGCTGACCGCCACATGGTACCGAGATCGGCGAAACCCAGTTCGTTTGCGCCTTCGTTGGCCAGTTCAACCTGGCGTGCATACAGTTTTCTCATCGGTGGTGAAATGGTGCGCCAGCCATTCCAGGCTTCGAGCAATTTATCCGGGTCACGCGACTCGGCCATAATGTCGCTCAACTGCCCCAGATCAAGACACCTGCCATCGGCATAGCAGTATTTGCCCTTGCTGTACATACCGGCCATCTGTGCGCCAATTTCCGCTTGTTCTGCCGATTTGGCCGCATCCGGAGGTGCGGGCATGGTGATCCCGCTACGCAGCATGTCGAGTTTTCGCCGGGTGTCAAAATCCAGCCCGGCAACATCATTAAATTTTGCTGCTTCGCCTGCCAGTTCTACCTGTCTGGCGGTGAATCGCTCGTTGGTCACGGCCGCCAGCTTTTCGGTGTCTGTGGTAATGAAGTTACTGTAAACCCAGGACATACGCTCTGCTTCCTGGCCCAGTTCTGCAAGCTGTGCCTCCGCCGCCGCGACAAATGCGACTGCCTTTTCAGGCGTGGGCTTACCGTTGTCACTACCCGATACCGCGACCGTTGTAGCGTCAATCTGGTTGCAGGCAACAAACACCAATGGCAGCAGCAGCAACAGGATACGTTTGTAAATGTCAGTCATGATCATGTCCTTAGTGGGTTCACAGCGCGCCACAGATGGTACCATTCCGGCATGGTCGCGCAAACAGGAGTTGGTTAATGAATGTCCGCAGTTTAATGCTGGTCGCATTGCTCGTATCCGCTACCACAGTCCATGCCGGTGAGCCCAGGCAGGGTGATGATAGCGAAGACCAGGCAGCGGCGCCCGTCAGCCTGTCCGAACTGGCACAGCAAGCCGATCTGGTGGCCGTGGCCCAGGTAAAAGATACCGATTACGTGTACGTGCATTCGTTTCCCAATGAAGGTAGTGCATACCTGAAAGTCCTGATCACTTACAAACAAAATTACCCGGTTGAAGGTATAGTCGAAGTGTATGAAAAGGGTCTGCGCCCGAACGAGTGTTATTTCGAAAACCCGACCGTTTTCGAAGACGGCCGCAGATTCCTGGTGTTTTTTCGACAGGATCCTGAAGACCCCAAGATATACCGTGGCCTGAAGGAAGGCTGTGCACTTGAACTGTTGGTCACCCAGGACAATCGCTACGCACTCAAATACCCGGTCACCGGCATTAAACTGACCGACAAGCTAAGTGATCTGGCCCAAAAATACGACTATCACGATTACTACGCGGTGCTGCCGGATGGGTCTCTTGACCCGCAAAAGCGTGACAAGCTGTTGGCCGGCGGTTTTATCGTCCCTTATCAGGATGGCTACAAATACACCTACGGCGTAGATCTAAGCGCCGCCAGAAGCCTGATCTCCCCCGCTGCCCTGAAACCCAAAAAAAGCTGGCAGCACTGACAGATCAGGAAACTATCCTGTAACAGGGTCGATAGGTTTTGCCGGGCAATTTCATGCGGCGCTGGTCCACATAGGACGCCAGCAGGCGGTCCAGTGCCTGCATGATGTCTGTTTCGCCGTTGATCTCGAACAGACCGTGTTTACGCACCGCTTCTATCGTCTCCGGCTTGACGTTACCCGCGACGATGCCGGAGAAAGCCCGGCGCAAATTGGCGGCCAGCAGATGAGTGGGCTGGTCGCGGTGCAGGTGTAGCGCTGCCATGTTTTCATGACTGGGCTTGAATGGCTGCTGGAATTCCGGCTGGATCTGCAACAACCAGTTGTAGTAGTAGGCGTCCTTGTGTTCCTTGCGGTAAGCTTTAACTTTCGCCAGCCCTGATGTCATGTTCTGGGCTACTCTTTCGGGGTCGCCGATGATGATTTTGTACTTGGCCTGCGCCTTTTCGCCCAGCGTCAGGCCGATAAAAGCATCTATCTGTTCGAAATATCCAGCGGATTCTGCCGGCCCTGTGAGCACCAGCGGAAACGGCATCTGCTCGTTCGCGGGGTTCAGTAACACACCCAGCAAATAGAGGATTTCCTCTGCCGTGCCCACGCCGCCGGGAAAAATAACGAAACCGTGCCCCAACCGTACAAACGCCTCGAGGCGTTTCTCAATATCCGGCAGGATGACCAACTGGTTGACGATCGGGTTGGGCGACTCGGCCGCGATAATACCCGGTTCGGAAATGCCGATGTAGCAGCCACTGGAAATACGCTGCTTGGCATGCGCGATAGCGGCTCCTTTCATCGGGCCCTTCATCGCGCCGGGGCCACAGCCGGTGCAGATATTCAACCTGCGCAGGCCGGCCTCATAACCGACTTTCTTGGTATAGTCATATTCCACGCGCTCGATGGCGTGCCCACCCCAAAAAACCACCACATCGGGCTCTCTCATCGGGTTCAGTGTCTGGGCATTGCGGAGAATTTCAAAGACCGCATTGGTAATGCCCTGGGGATTATCCAGGTTGGTCAATGCGTTGCAGCAGATTTCTGTATCAAAGTATATAAGGTCGCGGATAACGGCGGACAGCAGTTCGCGAATACCCTGGATCATCACACCGTCCACAAAGGCCGAGCCGGGTGCGTTACTCAAAGCCAGCCGGATACCGCGATTGACCTGCTGTACTTCTATTTCAAAGTCGCTGTAACGCTCAAGCAGTGCCTGGGCATCATCGCCATCATTACCGCTGTTGAGCACCGCCAGCGCACAGCAGCGCAGCAACTCGGACAGGTTGCCAAGACTGGCGTCATGCAGACGTTCAACTTCCATGCGGGTCAGCATGGTTAAAATTCCGGCCGGGTAAATCCTGGCACTAATGGCATCAGCCGACATACATAACTCCTTTTGAAAAGGAGAGGCCAGCATCAAGCTGGCCTCACCCTCACCCTCACTCCCCCAAAATAGTTCAGATCAGAACGTGTATTTCAGACCAATACGCATTTCCCACAAAGAAGCCTGTACGCGGCGGGACTGCCCACCGGGTGTCACAAACGACTGATACAGGTACTTGCCGTCAACAACTGCCATGTTCACGACATCATCGGTGCGCGGGAAGCCAGCTTCCTTGAGTACACACCAACTGTCGTTAAGCAGGTTACAGAAATTCTTGATAACCAGGAATGCTGAGAACCGGTCATTTTCGAAAAAGCCCGGGATGTCCTGCTCAATGCGCAGATCAAGCACACCCCACCAGTCACTCAGGTGGGCGTTACGCTTCTGGATACCCGGGTTCAGGCCTTGTTTCTTGATGAAAGCGAAGAATGCTTCCTGATCAAATCCGGGACCATAGACAACATTCGGATCGGACGGGCCATTGGGCACGTACAGCAGGTGACGGTAGTCACGTCCGTCGCCAAAGGTATCGCCATCATCACGGCTGAATACATAGGAGAACGGACGTCCCTGATTGGCTGAACCGAAAACTGAGAACTTGGTGCGGTTCTCGCCCCACCAGTAAGCCGTATAAGACAGGCGGCCGGTGAAACGATGGGGTATCGAGTAGTTGGAAATCGCCAGGCCCGGATTATTGGGGTCTTTGACCGCAATGTTGCCAAAGTTGGAACTGGAGGTGGAACTCGTCATCGGGTTCACATCTTTGGCCTTGGTATAGGCATAACCCAATGACCAGTCAATACCGTTGTCATGGCTCTTGCTGATACCCAGTGACAGGTTCAGGGCCGTGGCGTCAGCCCCCTTGACGTTGGTCAGGATCGTATCATTCCGGAAGAAACGGGTGTTTTTGTATATCGGGCGGCCGTCGGGCGCGGTATCAACCTGTACCAGGTTGGGACGCACAACGATCGCGGAATTCTTGGATTTCGTATACAGAATATCACCGTTGATGATATAGCCGTCACCCAGTTCATAGGTAGCACCCAGGCTGAACTTCCACTGGCTGGGCAGTTTAAAATTCGGGTCAATGGCATCAACATTGCCGTCAACATTGCCACTGGCAACAGAGTCAAACATATCCTGTGGGACGTCCCAAAGCGGGCGGCCTTCACCGGTCCATGGAATGGTTGAGAAATCCCAGTTGCCCTTGCCATAAATGGAATCCAGCAGCTTTTCACGCACAGCGATCAGGGTCGCACCATCATTGGAGTAATTATTCGATAGCCATACGTTCGGGTTACCGCCACTGTACAGGCCGATACCGCCACGCAGGGTCAAACGGTCATTGAAGTCCCAGTTGAGGCCAAGGCGTGGCTGGATCAGATCCATGCCGTCGAAGTTCTGCGCATTGGTGAAGCCGTTACGGGCTATAAATGCCGGGTTCTCACGGGGCAGGGAGTCACTGGTATACCACTCATAACGCACACCACTAACGAGCGTAATGTCACCGCCACCAAAGACAATTTCATCCTGCAAATACGCCGTGTTGATTGCGTAGCCCCACTCGGCTGCACCTTCTGCCGGGATGTTGTTCGGTCGGGCATTCTGATAGTCAATACGCCCGCCCCTCAGGTCGCCGGCCCTGAAAGCGTCGATACAACCATTGGGATCAGATGGACTACAGCTACGGTCAAATCGGTATTCACCTATAGTGTGCTGGATGAACAGGTTGAAGATATCCAGTTCGTCGCGCTCATAACCAGCGGTGATGAGGTGGTTACCGGTGATGTACTTACCGGCGAACTTGTAATTGTTGGTATCGTAATTAAGCTTGTTGGACTGGCGCGAGTCATCCACACCCAGGTAAACGGTTGCGCTGCGGCCATTGTTGTAGGTACGGACCTGCACCTCGGCAAAACCCGGTTCGCCGATATTAAGCTGGCGGTTGTCGAGGCTGAATTTGCCTGCGCGGACTTCGGTGGAAAACTGGTCAGTCCAGTCAGAGAATATCTGCAGGGTATACGCACTCAGTTTTGCACCGCGCTCGTAGTAGTGGTTGGAGAATGACAATCTTGAAGAACCACCGTCACTTTGTGACAGGCTGAAACCGTCATTCCAGTTATACGTAAAAGCGGCACGGTGACGGTCATTGATCTGCCAGTCGAGCTTGATTACAATTTTCTCGTCCTGAACCGGCAGGGTGGCGGGGAAGCCACCGACATCATAACCATAAACATCACGGGCGATTGCCGCGATTTCATCCAGTTGGGCAACGCTGACGCCAGGTACGGTAGAACCGGCGCCGGAATCTGCACCACCACGGTTGAACTGCTGCACACCTTCAAGTTTTTCGTAGGCTGCGAAGAAGAATAATTTATCCTTGATGATCGGGCCGCCCAACGTAGCGCCATAGCGTTTTTCTGAAAAATTGCCGTTATTAATAGGATCGCCCTCCAGCGAATCGCCTTTCATGGAGTCGTTGGTGTAATCAAAAAATGCTGAGCCAAAGAACTCGTTGCCACCGGATTTGGTAACCGCGTTGATATTACAACCGGTGAAACCACCATATTGAACATCAAACGGTGCCAACTCTACCGATACCTGCTGGATGGCATCGAACGGGAATGGCTGTCGGGTGGTCGGATAGCCGTTGCTGTTCAAACCGAAGTTGTCATTCATGCGCACGCCGTCAACCGTCATGCTGTTGAAACGTGGATTGGCACCCGCGCACTGGATAGCGCCTACAAAGGCTGCATCCTGGTAGATGCGTGGATCAAAACGAATGATATCGCGGATATCACGGTTGATGGCCGGGTAGTCCTGCAAATCTTCAAGGTTGTAAGTAGAAGCAGGGCCAAGCGCCAGTTGCTGCGTCTTGATTGCCGCTGAGGTCACCACAACCTCTTCCATTGAGTTGTCGCCCAGCGTCATTGGCAGTGAGTAGGTATCACCCAGTCGTACGAAAATGTCCGTGACCGTCTGGTCGGAATAACCGACTGAAGCTGCCTTGACGGTATACGGGCCGCCAATACGCAAACCGGTCATGGTTACTGTTCCGGCAGCGGTCACCTGTATGTTGCGCGTAGAGCCGGTGCGGGTGTCAGTAACACTCACGGTAGCGTCAGTTGCCGGTGCCCCGTCCGGCGTAATTACACTCACTCGCATTGATGTCGTGGTGACCTGCGCAAAACCTGCCGCGGGAACCACCAGTACCAACAAGAATATCAGGAAAGCAATTGAATTTCGGATCCTCGTATGCATTTTGTTATCCACCTGTAAGTCATCTGAAATCGTTGAATTTCAGGGAGTCACGATGAGGTAAGATTATTTTTTTTGCCGGCCGGAAAAAACACTTGCACCCTCCCGGCATAAAAAATCACGCCCCCACGTTTGACTGCCTCCCCCACACCACCAAGGTGATGATCGACATGATTGTAACAAGGTTTTATTACAAAATCTTAACAATTGACCAGTTTGTCTGGTTCGCGGATGCAGTAATTTGTAGCTTGTGGGTGTATGTGTTTGTTGGTTGGCGAAATTTCTCTTCGCAATAACTTTTCCACCCACTAGAGACTAAGTATCTGCACTGGCAATTCGAGCCAGCGCACGGACGATTAGCCCTCAATCTCCGCCATCAGGGTGTGAATTTCTGCCAGTGTTTCCCGATCGGCCCCCGGCGAACCATGCAGCGCCTGTAACACGAGTTGTGTCGTTGAACCCTCAAACAACTGGTTTTTAAGGTCATCAATAAAGTCACTTTGCGTGTCCTTTTTATTGATGGTCGCACGGTAGACGTGCGCCCTGCTTGAATCATCCCGGCGCACCAGTCCTTTGTGGTGCATGACCTGCAACATTTTCAATGCCGTTGTATAACCGCTGGCTTCGACTTCATTCAGTGCTTCATGCACCTGTCTGACCGTGCCCTGCCCTTTGGCCCACAGAACTCTCAGAACATTCAGTTCCGTACGTGTAGGCCTGGGCAAACTCCCTCTCTCGTTTACCATGGTGTGTTAATCCCTGCTTGTACGCTTGACCCTATCCGTCCAAAGCACTCTCAATGGACGAAGACCATCGTACTTCAATTGTCCAAAACGGCGCAAGTAACCCGCCGCTGGTGCCCCGCTACCCGCTTATCCCCAACCCGTTTACC
>QIKV01000105.1 GCA_003233115.1 Oceanospirillales bacterium | reverse complement strand
AAAACCTGGCACCGGTATGAGCCGGGCCAGGCTTGATATCTGGAGCGGGAAACGAGACTCGAACTCGCGACCCCAACCTTGGCAAGGTTGTGCTCTACCAACTGAGCTATTCCCGCTATGAGGGAGCGTATTTTAAGCATATAGGCGGTTGTGTCAACCCGCATTATAGCAGCCTTGCGGGATCGCAACGGCGACGGCGCAGCTTAAGAAAAAGTTATGCATGGCAACTGCATGGCAAAGTCACGTCATTTAACGAATAATTTGCTTTTGACCCTTTCGTAGTTGGGCCACCGGTGGCACAATACCGCCACCAGAACACGATCACGGCAACTCATGGCAAAAGAAGATGTAATTGAAATGGAAGGCAAGGTGCTGGAAACCCTGCCAAACACCCTCTTCAAGGTTGAGCTTGAAAACGGCCACGTGGTGACCGCACATATCTCGGGCCGGATGCGCAAACATTACATCCGCATCCTGACCGGTGACGGCGTCAAAGTTGAATTAACCCCGTACGACCTGTCCAAAGGGCGTATTACCTACCGCATGAAGTAACTCCCAGGTAAAAACTTAACTTTCTGTTGATGCCGGCAGGGCTTTTTGCGGTTCCTGCCGTGGCCTGGCGCGTATTTTCAACTGTTTTTTAACCAGCGAAATCTCAACTTCACCACCTTCTGACAGGTCTCCGAACAACAGGTCGTCCGCCAATGGCCGCTTGATCCGGTTCTGAATGACGCGCTTCATGGGCCGTGCACCCATTTCCGGGTCAAAGCCCCGTTTAGCCAGCCATTCCCGCGCCGGCATGGACACGGAAATCCCGACATCCTTTAAGGCCAGTTGGGCTTCGAGTTCAAGGATGAACTTGTCTACGATTTGAAGCACGATGCTGAAATCAAGCGCATTGAACTGGATCACTGCATCCAGCCGGTTACGAAATTCCGGTGTGAATGTCCTGCGGATAGCCTCGGACGAATCAGATTCGTTGTCCTGTTCGGTAAACCCGATGGAGCGGCGTGAGCTCTGCTGGGCGCCCGCATTGGTGGTCATGACTAGTATGACATTGCGGAAATCTGCTTCACGGCCGTTGGAATCTGTCAGCTTGCCGTGATCCATGATCTGCAGCAGGATGTTGTACACGTCAGGGTGGGCTTTCTCGATTTCATCCAGCAACAAAACCGCATGGGGATGCTTTGCGACCGATTCGGTCAACAGGCCGCCCTGGTCAAAACCAACATAACCCGGCGGAGCACCCACAAGGCGGGATACAGAGTGCGCCTCCATGTACTCCGACATATCAAACCTGATCAGTTCGATGCCCATGATCATGGCAAGCTGGCGGGTTACTTCCGTTTTGCCGACACCGGTCGGACCGGCAAACAGGAAGGAACCAATGGGTGTCTCTTCCTCTCCCAGCCCTGAGCGGGCCATCTTGATCGCTGCTGAAAGTGCGTCAATGGCCTCATTCTGGCCGAATACCGTCAGTTTCAGATCACGGTCCAGATTACGCAGCGCATCACGGTCAGAGCGGGATACCTGCTTGGGTGGAATCCGTGCCATGTGCGCGACGATGCTTTCGATATCGTGCTCATCCAACACCAACTTACGTTCATTTTCCGGCCGCATGCGCTGGCGCGCCCCGGCTTCATCAATGACGTCTATGGCCTTGTCCGGCAGGTGGCGATCGTTGATATGGCGCGCGGACAACTCTGCTGCCGCGATCAAAGCCTCATCGGTATATTCCACGTTATGGTGTTGTTCGAATCGTGATTTGAGCCCACGCAGGATATCAATGGTTTCCTCGATGGTCGGCTCGACGATATCAATTTTCTGAAAACGGCGTGCCAGTGCCCGGTCTTTTTCAAACACGCCGCGAAATTCCTGAAAAGTCGTTGAACCAATACAACGCAGTTCGCCGGAAGCCAACACAGGTTTGATCAGGTTAGAAGCGTCCATGACACCGCCGGAAGCCGCACCGGCACCGATAATGGTATGTATTTCATCGATAAACAGTACCGCACCATCGGTATCGTGCAATTCCGCCAACACCGCTTTGAGGCGTTTCTCAAAATCGCCGCGATATTTGGTGCCGGCCAGCAACGCGCCGAGGTCCAATGCATATATCGTCGCATCGGCTAAAACTTCGGGTACTTCGCCTTGTGTTATACGCAATGCCAGCCCTTCGGCCATTGCGGTTTTACCCACGCCGGCCTCGCCGACGAAAAGAGGATTGTTCTTGCGTCTGCGACACAACACCTGGATGGTGCGTTCGATCTCGCTATCGCGCCCTATCAACGGGTCTATTTTATCTTGCCGGGCCTGTTCATTCAGATTACTGGTAAAACTGGCCAGCGCACTATTAGATGCCTGCTCGCCCGCTTCGAGTGGGTCCTCCGATTTCTCGTTCACCCCACCTTCAGCACCGGTCTCAAGCGGGGAAATCCCATGGGATATGTAATTTACAACGTCGAGTCGCGTAACATCGAACTTGTTCAGCAGATAGGTGGCATAGGAATCTTTCTCGCCGAAAATAGCCACCAGTACATTGGAACCAATGACTTCCTGTTTGCCGGCTGACTGGACATGATAAAGCGCCCTTTGCAGCACGCGCTGAAAACCGATGGTAGGCTGGGTGTCACGGCTGTCTTCAGCCTCGAGCACGGGTACCGTCTCTGCGAGCGCCTGGCGTAACTCTGCCTCGAGGCCACTGATGTCTGTGCTACAGGCGCTCAAAACCGACAGGGCTGAGCCATTGTCCAGCAGGGCCAGCAGCAGGTGCTCGACCGTCAGGAATTCATGGCGCGCGGTGCGCGCTTCCTGGTAAGCCTGGCTGATGGTGATTTCCAGTTCCTTGCTGAACATAAGGGAGACTCCTGCTCTCCATGGGTCCAAATACTACTAATTGTGACCGGCTAAACCCACCCTGGTTCAAGCTGTTTCTAACGAGCACTTGAGCGGATGCTCATGCTGGCGTGCGTATTCATTGACCTGCACAACCTTTGTTTCAGCAATCTCAAAGGTGAAAACGCCACACACGCCTTTGCCGCGCGTGTGTACATGCAGCATGATTTGCGTTGCCCGGTCGTGGCCCAGGCGAAAAAAGGTCTGGATCACGTCGACCACGAAATCCATTGGTGTGAAATCGTCATTCAGCAGCACCACCTTGTACATGGGCGGTGGTTTGACCTCGGTGCGGGCCTCCTCCAGCGCAATATCGTGGTTTTGGTGCGATTCCAGTTCTTTACTCATAATGGGTATTCTATTACTCCTTTAATGTGATAACCAGAAGTTCAGGGGGGTGTACCATGTTGACCTCATAAACTTTGACCCCATCTATTTTCCATGAGCGCAAGCCACGGGAAAATCATGGTAGCCCTGTCCGGCGGTGTCGATTCCGCAGTCTCGGCATTGCTGTTACAACGGCAGGGCCTGGATATTGCCGGCATGTTTATGAAAAACTGGGAAGAGGACGACCGCCATGGTGACTGCTCGGCAGCCACGGATGTGGCGGATGCAAACGCGATCGCCGAGTCCATGGGCATCGCCTTATTCACCCGCAATTTTGCGTCGGAATACTGGGATAACGTATTCGCGGAATTTCTGCAGGAATACCGGGCGGGACGCACGCCTAACCCGGATATTCTCTGTAACCGGGAAATTAAATTTAAAACCTTCCTCGAGCACGCCGAGGCGCTCGGTGCTGAAAAAATTGCCACCGGCCACTACGTGCGCAGCGATTCCAGGGGTGGAAAAAGCCGCTTGCTAAAGGGGCGCGACCCTAACAAGGATCAAAGTTATTTCCTCTATGCCGTGGGCCATGAGCAACTGGCAAAAACACTGTTCCCGGTGGGTGAACTGGAAAAGCCCGCAGTGCGCAAGCTCGCAGAGCAAGCCGGTTTTGAGATTTTTGATAAAAAGGACAGCACCGGCATCTGCTTTATTGGTGAACGTAATTTCACTACTTTTCTTGGTGAATACATAGCTGCAAAACCGGGTGAAATTCGCACCCCGGAAGGTCAGGTCATCGGTCAGCATCGGGGCTTGATGTTTCACACCCTTGGCCAGCGCCAGGGGCTCGGGATCGGTGGCATAAAAGGATTCCAGGAAGCACCCTGGTACGTGTTGCATAAAGACATCGAAAACAATGTTCTGTATGTTGCGCAGGGGCACAATCACCCCTGGTTACTCTCCACCGGGCTTGAGGCCAGGCAGTTGGCCTGGGTTGCCGGCGAGGCACCCGTACAAGGCAGCTTGTTGACAGCCAGGGTCAGGTACCGCCAGCAGGATCAGGCAGTCACGCTCCAAAGCATCGAGGGTGACTGTATGCGGCTCAGGTTTGATCGGCCCCAGCGCGCAGTCACCCCCGGCCAGTCCGTGGTCCTGTACGATGGTGATGTGTGCCTTGGAGGCGGCGTTATTGAAATTATGAACACACCGGCCATGGCAGAAAACTACCTGGCAAACCGGTAATGGGAAAACTATGAAAAATCGTACCATCGCGCTGGCCGGGCTATTCCAGGCCACCGAACTCGTCCGTCAGGCTGCCAACCACGGCACCTGGTCCGGATACGCGGCAGAAACCTGTCTGGGCAGCCTGCTGGCCATCGAGGCAGATTCTGTTGAAGATATCTATACCAGCCCGGCCAGACTGCGCCTGGGCGTAGAAACACTGGTGGCGGTTTTGCAGGGTGACAGGCGCTACATTGAGAGCCTGGGCTACGCCGTCTCCATCATGCGTCTGGAAACCCAGTTCCGCAAAAATTCGGGTATGCAGGCGCATATCGGTGCAGAATTGCAAGCCATTGCCAAAATAGACGATGACCTGCAAGGCTATCAAAAATGTGACCTGCAGGCAGAACAGATCGCTGCGCTCTACAGCGAAACCATCAGCACGATTGCACCGCGTATCGTCATCAACGGAAGACCTCAATACCTGCAGGTAGCCCGTACCGTTAGCTGGATTCGTACACTGTTGTTTGCCGGTTTGCGCGCGGCGGTATTGTGGCGCCAAACAGGTGGCGGTCGCTTCAGCCTGATGTTTGGGCGCAAAAAAATGCTCGAACAGGCACAAACATTGCTAACCGGCTAGGAGCCTGCCGGGTTTGACCGATTGTAGCGAGGAAAAGCCGATTTGATTTGGGAAACGGGCACCTGATGAGCGATAATATCCAGCTACTTTTATGAACAAATTTCCACCGGCTTGATGGCGGGTGGATCCGGGGTCAATGGAGGCCAGCATGCATGATTCTTTTTCCGTCCGCCGCACACTTTCCGTCAATGAAAAAAAATTCTCCTACTACAGCCTGGCGGCTTTAGGTGAAAACTTTGATATTTCCCAGCTACCGTTTGCATTAAAAATACTGCTGGAAAACCTGCTGCGCCATGAAAACGGCGTGGATATTACCCGCAGCGATATTGAAGCACTGGCCAACTGGGACCCACAGGCACAGCCGGAGACAGAAATCGCGTTTACACCTTCCAGGGTTGTGCTGCAGGATTTCACCGGCGTACCGGCGGTCGTCGACCTGGCGGCCATGCGCGATGCCATGAAAAACCTTGGTGGTGACCCGGAACTGATCAATCCGCTGTCCCCGGCTGAACTGGTAATCGACCATTCCGTGCAGGTGGATCGCTACGGCAGCGCAGACGCCCTGGCAACCAACAACGAGATTGAATTCGGCCGCAACCAGGAACGCTACAGCTTTTTGAAGTGGGGCCAAAGCGCGTTCAGCAATTTCAGCGTCGTGCCACCGAATACCGGCATCGTGCACCAGGTCAACCTTGAGCACCTGGCGCGCGTTGTTTTCGGCGCTGAATGCAACGGCGAACTGACAGCCTACCCGGATACAGTGGTCGGCACCGATTCACACACCACCATGATCAATGGCATCGGCGTACTGGGCTGGGGCGTTGGCGGCATTGAAGCGGAGGCTGCCATGCTGGGCCAGGCCATTACCATGCTGATCCCACAGGTTGCAGGGTTTAAATTGACCGGTAAGTTGCCCGAGGGTGCCACCGCAACCGACCTGGTCCTGACGGTGGTGGAAATGCTGCGCGAACTGGGTGTGGTTGGTAAATTTGTAGAATTCTTTGGTGACGGGCTTGCCGCCCTGCCGTTGGCAGACCGCGCTACGCTGGCCAATATGGCACCGGAATATGGTGCCACCTGCGGTATTTTCCCGGTTGACGCCGAAAGCCTGAATTACCTGCGCCTGTCAGGCCGTTCCGAGGAACAGGTCGCACTGGTTGAAGCCTACACACGCGCACAAGGTATGTTTCACACGGCCGATTCCCCACCCGCAGCGTACTCTGAGGTGCTGGAACTGGATATGTCCACGGTCGTACCCAGCCTCGCTGGCCCCAAGCGCCCGCAGGACCGGATAGTGCTGACCGAAGCCAAACAGACCTGGCAGCGGGATATGACTGCCTTCACCACAGGACGGGACGGCGCCGGCAGCGTGGAAGTGACATATAACGGTACAAAATTTGATCTGGAAGACGGTGCGGTAGTGATTGCCGCCATTACTTCGTGCACCAACACATCTAACCCGGCAGTCATGCTTGGCGCCGGCTTGCTGGCCAGGAACGCTGCCGCCAGGGGGCTGAAAGTGAAGCCCTGGGTTAAAACATCACTCGGCCCCGGTTCCCGCGTTGTTACCGATTACCTGAACAAGGCCGGCCTGATGGACGACCTCGAAGCGATGGGCTTTTTCGTGGTTGGCTATGGCTGCACCACCTGCATCGGTAACTCGGGCCCGTTGCCGGCACCGGTCGGCGAGGCGATACGCGCCAACGATCTGGTCGCCTGCTCGGTGCTCTCCGGCAACCGTAATTTTGAAGGCCGTATCCACGCCGATATCAAGATGAATTACCTGGCTTCACCGCCACTGGTGGTGGCCTATGCCATTGCCGGCAACCTGAATATCGACATCACCAGCGAACCCCTCGGTAGTGACCCGCACGGTCAGCCGGTTTACTTGCGCGATATCTGGCCCAGTAGCCATGAAATTCACCAGTGCATTGCTGAATGCGTGACCGCTGACATGTTCAGGAGGGGCTACAGCAGTGTCTTTACCGGAGATGAGCGCTGGCAGGCTGTTGCTTCACCGGTGGGCAAGATGTTCGACTGGCAGGATGATTCCACCTACATCAGAAACCCGCCCTATTTCGATGGCATGAGCATGGAAATCCCGCCAGTGTCAGATATTCTCGCTGCGCGCTGCCTGGCGCGACTGGGCGATTCCATCACCACCGACCATATTTCACCGGCCGGTGCGATCGCTGAAGATTCTCCTGCAGGTGATTACCTCAAGTCGCAAGGCATTCCCCGTTCTGACTTCAATTCGTATGGTTCCCGCCGCGGCAATCACGAAGTTATGATGCGCGGTACTTTCGCCAATGTGCGCTTGCGCAACCAACTGGCTCCCGGCACCGAAGGTGGCTGGACTACATTCCAGCCAGGCGGTGAACAAATGACCATGTTTGAGGCCGCTGAGCGTTACCAGCAGGACAACACACCACTGGTGGTATTGGCCGGCAGCGAGTACGGCACAGGGTCCTCGCGTGACTGGGCAGCCAAAGGTACACAATTACTTGGCGTAAAAGCCGTTATCACGACCAGCTTTGAACGCATTCATCGCTCCAACCTGATTGGCATGGGCGTGCTGCCATTGAACTTTATGCGTGGTGAAAGTGTCGACAGTCTAGGGCTGGACGGTACTGAAACGTATGACATTGTGGGTCTGGGTGACGGCTCGGCCAAACAGGTCACGGTAACAGCCACCGCTGCTGACGGTAGCAGCAAGCAGTTTCAGGCCAGAAGCCGGCTGGATACACCAAAAGAAGTGGAATATTATCGTCACGGCGGCATCCTGAACTTCGTGTTACGCCAGTTAGCCGCAAATAACTAATTCGCAGGTGCAACCAGCTTGGCAGGTTGCACTTACGGGACAATAATTTTTGAGTTGCAGGCGCATGACTAATAAAAATCAAAGGCAGCCGGGTTCCACACGGAACCTGGATCACAACAGATGTATGCCGGTGCCGCACTAGCACTGGAACGGGTCGAGCCCGACTGGGCCCTGGAGCCATTATGGGTTGGTCTTGACGTGGGTTCCACCACCGTCAAGATTGCCATCGTAGAGCCCCGGACAAAGAAACTCCTGCATACCCGCTACCTGCGCCACAACACCCGGCAGGCCGACACGGTGCGTCAGTTGCTGTGCGCTGCACATGAATGCTATCCGGAGCATGCCTTTCGGGTTTCAATCTGCGGCAGCGCGGGTCAACCCTACGCCAAAGCCCTTGGCGCGTTCTTCGTGCAGGAGGTAATTGCCAATACCATTGCGGTCAAGGAACTCTACCCGCAAACCCGCGTCGCTATCGAACTTGGCGGCCAGGATGCAAAAGTAATTTTTTTCCGCTTCGATCAGACGTCCGGCCAGTTGGTCACCTCGGACATGCGCATGAACGGTTCCTGTGCAGGTGGGACCGGTGCCTTTGTCGACCAGATTGCAGCGCTGCTGGATATTCCAGTCGAAGAATTTGAAGCCTTCGCGGCAGCAGGCCAAATTGTTTACGACATTTCCGGCCGCTGTGGCGTGTTTGCCAAAACAGATATTCAGCCACTCCTCAACCAGGGCGTCAGCAAGGAGGATATCGCGCTGTCTTCGCTGCACGCAATCGCCAAGCAGACCATCGGTGGCCTGGCCCAGGGTATGGAAATCAAGGCACCGGTAATATTTGAAGGTGGACCGATGACCTTTATCCCGACCCTGGTGCGGGTGTTCCAGGAGCGCCTCGGCCTCAGCGATGCGGACACCCTCTGCCCGGCAGGAGCAGAAACTGTCGTCGCCTATGGCGCTGCGCTCGCCAATGGCTCTCTGTTTGCGGAAAAACCCGGGGCTTACCTCGGCGCCGAGGGCCTTACGCTCCTCAACGATACGCTACCGGCGGAGGCCAACGCGGTTATCACACAGGCAGACGCATTCTTTCGTTCTGCGGCTGAAAGACAGGCTTTCGAGGCCCGTCATTTTGCCGCACCTTTCGTACGTAAAGTCTTCAAACGCGGTACGAAAGTGGACGCCTGGCTGGGCATCGACGCGGGCTCCACGACCTCTAAATTCGTTCTTCTGGATGATGATAACTGTGTTATCGAGCGCTTCTACGGCAACAACAACGCAGATCCGCTGGGCGTCATTCGCGCCGCTCTGCTGGACGTACACCAGCGCTACCACCGCGAAGGCGTAACACTTAACATCCGCGGTGCCGGCGCCACTGGCTACGGTGAAATGCTGTTCCACAAGGCATTTCATACCGACCATCACACGGTCGAAACCGTTGCCCACGCATACGCGGCCCGTAAAGACAATCCGCATGCCAGTTTCATACTCGATATTGGCGGTCAGGACATGAAAGCCATCAGCATCAACCGCGGCATCATCACCGGGATCGTGCTTAACGAAGCCTGCTCAGCAGGCTGCGGATCCTTTGTTGAGACCTATGCAGACTCTTTGGGCATCGCCGTCGATGACATCGCTGAACTGGCCTTCGCGTCAGAGTTGCCGTCGAAACTCGGCTCACGCTGCACGGTTTTTATGAATTCCTCGATCATCACCGAGCAAAAAACAGGTAAATCAACCGGCGATATCATGGGCGGCCTGTGCCGGTCAATTATTGAGAATGTATTTACCAAGGTCGTACGCATCGCCAATCTCGACAGTCTCGGCTCGTCTATCATCGTTCAGGGTGGCGTGTTCAAGAACAACGCAGTCCTGCGCGCCCTTGAACAGTATCTGGGCAAGGAAGTGACCCGGCCCCGCTATCCCGGCGAGATGGGCGCCATCGGTATCGCGCTTCTAACCATGGACAGGGTGCGGGCGCTGGGCGGTGACTACCGGAGTTCGTTCTTCAGTGAGGAGGAGTTGCTGCGCTTTGGCTTCGAACAACACCCCGGCAGCGTGTGCCGGTTCTGTTCCAACCACTGTAACCGCACGGTCGTGGCGTTCAATGATGGTGCCAGTTTCGTTAGCGGCAACCGCTGTGAGCGGGGCGAAATTCTGGGTGAAATGCGTTCACCGGAAACCCGTGCCAGGGTGCGTGCACTCACCAGGCGAATGAACGCCGTACCGAACATGGTCAAAAGCCATGGCCGCCTGCTCACCAGGAATTGGCCGGTCGAATTACTGCGCCCGGCGCAGGGCATTCGCATTGGTATCCCCCGGGTGCTTGA
The DNA here is from genome assembly GCA_003233115.1 of Oceanospirillales bacterium. GTDB lineage: Bacteria > Pseudomonadota > Gammaproteobacteria > Xanthomonadales > SZUA-36 > SZUA-36. The sequence goes on along the minus strand of QIKV01000105.1, from coordinate 5,193 downwards.
GTTCTGGACCTCAATGCCCTTCTGGAAAACACTTTTTACTGCCCTGGGCTATACAGTCGTTATCTCGAAAAAAAGTGATGCAGCACTGTTCGAACGTGGTCTCGCGCAGGTGCCATCAGATACCGCCTGCCTGCCGGCAAAAATCGTACATGGGCATATTCAGGCATTGATTGATAAGGGGGTCGATACGCTTTTCATGCCCATGATGGTGTCACAGCCTTCAGAAAATGAGTCGATCAAGGGTCAGGCCTTCTGTCCGCTCATTCAAGGCTACCCACTGGTCATCGACAAAAGTGACGATCCCGATGGCCGTTACGGTATTCCGTTCGAACACCCCATTTTTCACTGGGGCTCCGGTGACCTCAAGAAAAAGCAAGTGGTACGCTACCTCAGCGGCGCCTGGGATGTGCCGGAGAAACTCGCCCGGGCGGCCTTTGACCAGGGGGAAGCCGCGCTTGACGCTTTCCGCCAGACCCTTCGCCGCGAAGGTCAAAGCATCCTTGAGAAAGCAGCAAAGGACGATTCCCTGGCCGTGGTCCTGGTTGCCCGCCCCTACCACTCCGACGAATTCGTCAACCATAACCTCGCCGGGTTTTTTACGCAGGCAGGCATTCCGGTGGTAACGCTGGAGGGGCTCGACTTTGCGCATGAAGACCTTTCCCACACGCGCGTGGATACCGTTAATTCATACCACGCACGCGTGCTGTCGGCCGCACAGATTATTGCCTGTAACAAGAACCTTGAGGCCGTACAGATTGTCAGTTTCGGATGCGGGCATGAGGCAGCGCTTAGCGACGAAATGATCAGAATTCTGGCAGAGCTTGCCGACAAGGATGCGCTGGTCGTGAAACTGGACGAGGGCGAGGTAAAAGGGCCGCTGAACTTACGCGTGAAATCCTTCCTGGAAACCATTGGGCAGAGACCTCCATCCCGCACACGCACCGCCAGCGTGACTGAACTGGCAGACCCATTTGCAACGAAATTCACCCAGGAGGACGCCACGCGACGGACTATTCTGGTACCCAATCTTTCACCGGCCTTCTCACTGCTTATTGAGTCGATGTTCACCCGTGAGGGCTACAAAGCACGTCCACTACCGCTGGCCGATGCACGTGCAATCGCGTTGGGCAAGAAGTTTGTGCACAACGACATCTGCTACCCCGGGCAGGTCAACATTGGCGAGGCGCTGGCCCTGCTGGAAAGCGGGCAAGTCCGTGCCGATGAAGTGGCGGTGGGCCTGGCAAAAAACTGTGAGCACTGTCGTGCCGGCCAGTACGCCACGCTGGCACGCAAAGCGCTGGATGATGCCGGCTACAGCAACGTCCCCATTATCACGACCGGTGTTGACGACAAGAACATGCACCCGGGCTTCGTTGTGGGTATGCGATTCCGTATCGGTATGGTTTTGGGTATAGCGGTCATGGATGCCATCGAGAATATGGTGCGCGCCATGCGCCCTTACGAACTGACTCCGGGGGCATGCGACCAGGTCTACGAGTCGTGGCGAGCCAGGACCATGTATGCCCTGCGGGAAGGCCCCAGAGCGGGATTGAAGCAACTGGAGGGCGCAGTTTCCGCGTTTAATGCCATCGGAATAGACCGCTCACAACGCCGGCCCAGGGTTGCCATTCTCGGTGAAATCCTGATGAAATATCACCCGTCGGCAAACTGCAATATCGAGCGCTATTTCGAAGAGAACGGCATGGAAGTTGTGCAACCCCCGATGCTGGACTTTTTTCGCATGGGTGAAGTTATCAACAGGGACATGATGAAGCGCGGCTTTACTTCCCGGCCATTCATGACCGGGCTTATCACAAACGTCCAGGAAGGTGTGTTCAAACGGGCCACATTCCGAGTGCGTAGAATCATGCAGCAATTTAAATTATTTGAGGCCTTTCCTTCAACCCAGGATCTTGCCGCGCTGACGCGACCGTTTATCGATGTCACCTATGGCGCGGGAGAAGGATGGCTGATCCCCGCCGAAATCCTGCATCACGCCAACCACGGTGTGAATTCATTTGTGATTCTCCAGCCCTTTGGTTGCCTGCCAAACCACATCACCGGCCGGGGCATGACCAGGAAGCTCAAGGAACTGAACCCGCATATACAGATTTTATCGCTGGATTATGACCCGGATACGGCGCTTGCCAATGTTGAGAGCAGGCTGCAGATGCTGGTAATGACAGCCCGCGAGATGGGCCGACGCAGGCTGCAGGCGCCTGCAGAAACCGCCATCAGGCACGCAGCAGTACACTAATCAGCCTTGCAGCACAGAATCGCAGAATTACGTACTAAAATATTGTTTCGACAACCAGAGCACAGAGTGCAGAACCTTGGTAAAATGTTTAGCTTAATGCGCATCAATTTCCTCAAAACGATAATACTGGGTATTTTCCTGCTCCAGCCAGTGATGGCCTGGAGCCAGGAAACCCAAGCTGCTGACAAAGCCGTTGAGCCCTCGTGGACAGCCCCCGATATTGTTGCACTGCCGGTCGACTGGTGGTCGAAATTCTTCAGTGAAAACAAAGAGGTTTTCCGTATCCGGGCGGAACTGCTGACCACAAAGGTAAATGAATATGTCGGCAGCCTGGACGCGGAGAACCTGGTGGCCGCTCAGGCCAGCGTCAAAACCCTGCGGTCCAACCTGGATACCGTTTTATCACTCCAGGGAACGCCCGCTGCCCCGCAGAATACCGCCCTGCCCACCCTTGACAGCTATACATTAAAGCAATTGCTTGACTTGAGAGAGCGCTGGCGGGAAGGCCGCAGCAAACTCGATGTGCTGGAACTGGAAAAGCAGCAGCTCAGCAAACAAAAACAGTTACTGGCACAACGGCGTGACCTGGCACTGACCCAATTTGCTGACACCGACCCCAGTTCTCCAGCGCGTTTGCTGGCTGGATTGCACAGAATTAATTTACGCCTCGAACAATACTTCCTGGAAAAACAACTGGCTGATAAAACTGCCCAGCAAGCTCAACTCGGCAGCTACCTGGATGATGTCAGCCAAAAAATTACGTATGCCGCCAGCCATCTGCTCACCGATGACCTGAGTCTTAAAGACCTGGATTCGGCTATCCATCGCTTAAGCGATACAATGACGGGCGCCACGGGCAAACTGGCTGCAATACAGCAGAAACTGCTCGATGCGATCAATGCCGACAAGCCGAATAAATACAAGATACTGGACCTCAAACAACAACTGACCAAGGTTTCGGTTGAGGAAATGCTGGCCAGGCTTAAATTAGAGTTGGAATATGCAAAACGTGATTGGTTTTTACTGCGTACTGGTACGATCACCAGCACGCTTGACCTGCACAAAAGCGACCCCACACTAAGAACGCTTCTGGATGAGGCCACCCAACAATCAGCCTTATGGACTGAGGCCAGCCGCAACACCCTGATCACGCCGGCGCCCGATAAAGGCCGCACCGCAAAAAGAACCTACAACCAGGCGCAAACAAACGCGCACAAGACCCTGAGTGAGGTCGCTGATATCACTGCAACGATGGATAACCTGTCGCTGGTGCAGGCGCAGGTGGCCAGCGAGTCACTGAAGCTGGAACAGGGGTTTGGCGGCGTATGGTTGCGTATCAGGCTTTTCACCGATGAACTGTGGGCAAAATCCAAAGCACTGCTGAACATCAGCTTATTTCATTTTGGTGATAGCCCGGTCACTGCGGGCGGCCTCACCAAGGCTTTGCTCATCTTCCTGTTTTTCTGGGCGCTGTCCTGGATTATCCGCCACTTGCTTGATCGGCTGGTAAGACGACAGCAATTCCAGCAGGGTTCATTTTATGCCAGCGGACGGGTGCTGCACTATATCATCCTGACCATTGCCGTGATTGCCGCCCTGGGCTCTCTCGGCCTGGATTTCAGCAGTTTTGCATTGATTGCAGGCGCCTTGTCAGTGGGCATTGGTTTTGGCCTGCAAACGGTTGTGCTTAATTTTGTGTCCGGTCTTATCCTGTTGTTTGAAGGTTCTATCCGGGTGGGCGATTATGTCGAACTGGATTCGGGCCTGATGGGGGTGGTGAGGGAGATCAGGAGCCGCGCCACGCTGATCACCACCAATGACAATATTGACGTCATCGTGCCCAATTCCGAATTGACCGCCAACCGCATGATCAACTGGACCCTGAGGGAATCGATTGCCCGTATGCGCATCCCGTTTGCTGTCGCGTACGGCTCAGATAAGGAATTGGTCAAGCAGGCTGCCCTGGACGCAGTAGACGAAGGTGAATTTTGTATACGCCACACCATCGGACGCAAACCTGCGGTCAGGTTGATTAGTTTTGGCGAAAACGCACTTAATTTTGAACTGCGGGTGTGGGTGAACCGCCAGGGCGTACGGCGGCCGATTTTCGTCCGCTCAAGCATCCTGTGGGCGCTGGACAACAAGTTTAGGGAAAATGGCCTCAGGGTTCCGTTTCCGCAACGTGAAGTTCACGTCCGCAAAGAGTCTGGTGTGCTATCGCCCCAGCGCCCGGAACTGGAGCCGTCTGACGACCAATAATCGCTGTGCCTCCCGGCAGGCTTGGCTGCTGATACCAGGAAACGTTTCAAGTTCATCGGCCATAAAGCGCGCAACAGGTAAACCGTTTTCCAGCAGTATCCGGTTGCCGGGCATGGCCGGTGTTTTGGCACCCGGCACGATGATTCCACCCAGGTTCAATGGGTCACAACCGTTGACCACTACAAAAACGGGGTCCCTGCCCTTCCTGGCTGCCTGGCGCAACAAACCAAGCGCTTCGGGCAAGGCAAATTGTTCGCCTGAAAAGCCATCAACAAAACGACCGCCACGCACCTCACCCCGATCTTCCATGCGCCGCAGGTAGCCCAACAGCTCCCGCCATGGTGGCAACAGCGGTTCTCTTGATAAAACTGCACGGAACACGACCCCGTAGCGGCGCAACAGTGCCTGGCAAATGACCGCCAGACGCTGCTGGCACCTTGCTGCAGGTAGCGGCCCTTGTCGCCCGCTGACTTGTGCTGCAACAACGGGGATACTCCAGCGCCCAACCGGTAAACCACCGGGCAGATTGTCACCGGTACGTGCGCGTGATCTCGTACGGCGCAACTTCTGTGCTTCGGGCCGCAATAACCAGCGCAGTGGGGAGAACGCATCGGCGGTAATCGCACCGGCGGCAATCAGCGTTTTTAGCGCCTGTTCAAGTTGTGGTTGCAGCAGGC
>QIKV01000087.1 GCA_003233115.1 Oceanospirillales bacterium | reverse complement strand
GCCCTCGACCGCTGCTCCCGTGCCAACGCCTGGTTGAACGGCCGTGATTACGTCTCACCGGCCGATGTGCAGACGGTGGCCTTCGATGTGCTGCGGCACCGGGTGCTGGTTTCTTTCGAAGCCGAAGCCGAAGGTATGGACTCCGATGATGTGGTCGGCGAACTGCTGAAACTGATCCCGGTTGCCTGAGATGAAATTCGTTAACAGGCTTTTTCCAGGTTGGAAAATGGGCCCCCGCGAATCCGACACCGACACCGCTGATCGAGTTGCGGGGTCTGCAAATCTGGCCCTTAACCCGGCCACCCGGGTTAGCCTGGACGAGCTCATTGCGCTGCGCCAGCAGGCCCGCAGACTCAATCTCAGCCACAAACAGGCGGCACTGGCACAATTGTCCGGCAGCCATGCCTCGCGTTTTCGCGGCCGTGGCATGGACTATCAGGAGTCGCGTATCTATCAGCCTGGGGACGATATCCGCAGTATGGACTGGCGGGTTACCGCCCGCACAGGCAGACCGCACACCAAACTCTATCAGGAAGAGCGGGAGCGCCCGGTTGTGGTGTGTCTGGATTTGAACCCTGGAATGTTTTTCGCCAGTCGGGGCGCGCTTAAATCGGTGGTTGCTGCCCGCGCCGCCAGCTTGATCGGCTGGGCGACCATCAACCACGGCGATCGCATCGGTGCCCTGTTGTTTAATGGCGACCACCACGAACTGGCTCCACGCGGCGGCAAGCACGGGGTATTGCGCCTTATCCGCCAACTGGTGGCGCAGAGTGATCCGCTGGAGAACCTCCGACACGCGCCCCATCCGCGAGGGCTTAATACGGCGCTGGCCCGATTGCGCCGGGTCAGTCGGCCCGGCAGCCTGATCTTTCTGCTCAGTGATTTCTACGGCATTGATGACGACACCGGCAATCACCTGATGCGGCTACGCCAGCACAACGATGTGGTCGCCATCCAGCTCGTGGATGCACTGGAGCTGAGCCCCCCGCCCCCGGCTCGATACGGTGTCAGTGACGGCCGGCAGCAGGGTATTCTCGACACCCGTTCTGCAACAGCACAAACAGCTTACAGCGAATTTTTCAGCCAGCATCACCGGGCAGTGCAGGATCTTATGCGCAGCCGCGCTATCCCGCTGTTGCAACTCACTACCGAGGGCGACGTCGCCAGTACATTGCTGCGCGGGTTTACCCCGGTACTGAACATCACCGCACTGGAGTTGGCAGCATGAATCCGGCAGCCCAATCGGCTCTGCAGTTACGTGACATCCACCTGCCCGCTGAACCGGGTATTTGGCCACCCGCACCGGGCTGGTGGATCCTCGCCGCGCTGTTACTGATCCTGCTGGGCTGGGCGGCGTGGGTCGCTATGCGCCACTACCGCCTGCATCGCCAGCGCCAGCGCATCCTTGCGATGCTCGGTGAGTTGGAACAGGGAACCGGTGCCAGCACCACACCGGCAAAGATCGCTCAGATTTCTGTCCTGTTGCGTCGTCTGGCGTTGATGCACTACCCCCGCCGACAGGTCGCTGCCCTGACCGGCACCGACTGGCTGTGTTTCCTTGATGAATCCGGCGGCAACAGCCTTTTCAGCCAGGGCCCCGGACAAGTGCTGGCCACCGGGCCATATCAACTCACCCTACCCATGGACCTGGATACCAGGGCGCTGGGAACGCTGGTGCGTAACTGGGTCATCAAAAATACGGAGCGCCGACATGACGATTGAATTTGCCTGGCCCTGGCTGTTCGCCGCCTTGCCCCTGCCACTGCTGGCCCTGTGGCTGCCGCGCGCAGCCAGCACAACGCCGGCTACCCTACGATTTCCTTTTTTTAACGCTCTGCAGGCCAGCTTGCAGAATGACAGCGGCCAGCGCTCACGCCTGCGGCTGTCACTGGCGGTACTGGTATGGCTGTTACTGGTGCTGGCGGCAGCACGCCCACAACTGATCGGCAGGACCGTGCACCTGCCGGTCAGCGGCCGCAGCCTGATGCTGGCAGTGGATATTTCCGGCTCCATGCAGGCCGAAGACATGCAAATCAACGGTCGTCAGCTCAGCCGCCTGACGGCTGTCAAGCTGGTGGCCGGTGAGTTTATCAAAAAACGCAAGGGCGATCGCCTCGGCCTTATTCTGTTTGGTGACCAGGCCTATCTGCAGGCGCCACTGACCTTTGATCGCAGCACGGTGCGCACCCTGCTGGACGAAGCACAAATTGGCCTGGCCGGGCAGCAGACTGCCATCGGTGACGCCATTGGGTTGGCCATCAAGCGCCTGCGCAAGGAACCTGCCCGCAACCGCATACTGATCCTGCTCACGGATGGCACCAATACTGCTGGTAACGTCGACCCGCTCAAGGCCGCTGATCTGGCTGCCAGCGAAGGCGTGCGTATCTACACCATCGGCATCGGCAGTGGCAGCATGCAGGTGCAAACTCCGTTTGGCCTGCGCCAGGTTATGACCGGCGACCTCGATGAAGCCAGCCTCAAAGCCATTGCCAGCAAGACGCACGGGCGCTATTTCCGTGCCCGTGATACCGCCCAACTGACCAAGATCTACGCACTGCTGGACCGCATCGAGCCCGTCTCCAAAGACGAACAGACCTGGCGGCCGGTGGATGAACTCTATTTCTGGCCACTGGGTGCAGCTTTGCTGCTCACCATGTTGATTGCCCTGTCTGCCGCCTATGGTTGGCGGGTAACACCGCGGGTAATACCCGTCTCTGCGGAGGTGCGTCATGGCTGAACAATTTCACTTTCTCCAGCCCCTGTGGCTGCTCAGTCTGATCCCACTGGCCTGGCTGGCCTGGCGGCTACGGCAGGCCGCCAGCGGCGATAATCCCTGGGCCTCCATTATCGAGGCCCGCCTGCAACCCCTGTTACTGGCGGGGCAGGACAACAAAGTCAGCCGCCCCCTGTTGTGGTTGCTTGGCTTGGGCTGGTTACTCGCCGCGCTGGCGCTGGCCAATCCGGTGTGGGAAAAACAACCTCAGCCGCTTTACCAGACCAACACCGCACGGGTCATCGTGTTGGACCTGTCGCTCTCCATGCTTGACCAGGACCTCAAGCCCTCAAGGTTGGCGCGGGCACGTTTCAAGGTTGAGGATGTCCTCGCCCGCAACGATGAAGGGCAGACCGGGCTGGTTGTGTTTGCCGGGGACGCTTTTACCGTCACACCGCTGACGCGTGATGTGGATACCATTCGCACCTTGCTCAAGTCGCTGGATCCCGGCCTCATGCCGGTGCAGGGCAGCCGCGCTGATCTGGGCCTGGAAAAAGCCGGAGAATTACTGCAGCAGGCAGGCTTGGGCAGCGGCCAGATCCTGCTGTTTGCCGATGGTGTCATCGGTAATAAAGCGCAGCAGGCTGCTAGTCGGCTGCGCCATCAGGGCTACCATGTTTCGGTGCTGGGTATCGGCGGTCCAAAAGCCGAACCGCTAACCAATGCACAAGGCCAGCTCCTGCGCACCACTGATGGCAAGCTCATCATGCCACAGCTTGAAACCACGGCTCTGCAGGCTGTGGCTGACGCCGGTGGCGGCCGCTACCGCACCTTTGGCAGCAGCGATGCCGATATAAAAGCCCTGCTGGATAACACCGTGTCGACGAAGACCAAAAGTCTGATCAGTGGTGGGATGCAGGCACAGAAATGGAAAAACCGTGGCCCCTGGCTGGTGGTGTTGCTGTTGCCGCTGGCAGCGCTGGCCTTCCGCCGTGGCTGGTTGCTGAGCGTGTTGTTGCTGGTCGGTGTATGGTCGCCGCCGCAGTCAGCCAGGGCTGCCGACTGGGGTGATCTCTGGCAGCGTAATGACCAGCAGGCCGCACAGGCTTTGTCAGAAAAAGACTACAAACTTGCCAGCCGGATTGCGCAAGACCCCTTGCAGCATGGCAGTGCCGAATACAAACGCAAAAATTACGCACAGGCGTTGGCGGACTTTTCCCACGGCAGCGGTGCCACAGCCGATTATAACCGGGGCAACGCGCTGGCAAAACTGGGTCGTTACAAGGATGCCATCAGCGCTTACGATGGCGCTTTGAAAGCGCAGCCCGGAATGGAAGATGCGGTGGCCAACAAAGCCGCCGTCGAAGTATTGCTGCGCGAGCAAAAGAAGCAAAACAAGAACCAGCAAGGTAAGCAGAACCAACAGGGTAAGCAGAACCAGCAGGGCAAGCAGAACCAACAGGGTAAGCAGAACCAACAGGGTAAGCAGAACCAGCAGGGCAAGCAGAACCAACAGGGTAAGCAGAGCCAGCAGGGCAAGCAGAACCAGCAGGGCAAGCAGAACCAGCAGGGCAAGCAGAACCAGCAGGGTAAACAGAACCAGCAGGGTAAGCAGGGTAAGCAGAACCAACAGGGCAAGGCACAGCAAAACGATGGCAGTGCCAACAAAAATCAGTTTGCCGATGCGGCCAAGGCGCTGGAAAAGAAACGTACTGGAGAAAAATCTTCTGCCGCAGCGGAAGCCGACCAGAATCGAGGTAAGAACGACAAGCAAAACCCTGGCAAATTGCCGGCCCAACAACCGTCACAGCACACGCAGGCCAACGGGCAGCCGAGCCGTGCTGAAACACTCAGCAGCGAAGAGCAGCTAGCCGCCGAACAATGGCTGCGGCGTATCCCGGATGATCCAGGTGGCTTGCTGCGGCGCAAATTCCTCTATCAGTACCAGCAACGGGCACAGCATAAGGGCGCCGGTAACTCGCAGCCCTGGTAACCAGCAATGGAGAATACGAAATGAAACTCAGGCCAACCTCTTCAATACAGGGTCTTCAGGACCGGGGGCTGTGGTTAAGCTGCCTGCTGGTGCTAATGGTTCTGGCGTCCGGCCCGGTTGAGGCTGCCGTACGTGCTGTACTTGATCGTGACACGGTTTATGCGGGCGATACCTTAACCCTGACCATCGAAAGCGACGGCCGGCAATCAGGCTTACAGCCGGACCTCACGCCTTTGGAAAAAAACTTCGATGTGCTGGGCACCAGTACCAGCACCCAGGTAAGTTATATCAATGGCCGACGCTCCGACAAAACGTCGTGGCAGGTGCAGCTTCAACCGCGCGCCACGGGTCAACTGCGCATCCCGCCTCTCAGCATCGGCGGGCAGCAGACTGCACCGCTTGAGCTGAAGGTCAGCGAGGCACCCCAAGCGGCAACGAACCAGGCCAACCGGCACGTATTTGTCCAGGCTGAGGTCGACTCAACGGATAAGCAGACCTACGTGCAGCAACAGATTCCCTACACCGTGCGCCTTTACTACGATGGGAGCCTGCAGGAAGGCGAGCTCAGCGCACCAACACTAAAAGATGCTGTCGTTGAGCAGCTTGGAAAAGATAAAAACTACAGCACGGTAACCAACGGCCGCCCTTACAGTGTCGTAGAGCGCCACTATGTGATCTCACCCGAAAAAAGTGGTTCACTACATATTCCGCCGGCCACCTTTAATGGCCGCGTAGCGGTTCAGGTGCAGCAGCGCCAACGGCGTAGTCGGTCTGGCAGCCTGATGGAAAAATTCCTTGGCAACAATCCATTTTTGAACGATCCTTTTTTCCGCGACAGCCTGCTCAGCGGCAACTTCTTCGGTGGCACGCCAGATGGCAAACCCATCGTCGCCCGCAGCCAGTCCATCAACATCGATATCCAACCCCGGCCTGTGACGGCAGGGCGCAACTGGTTGCCAGCCGAAGCAGTGACTTTGGATGATAGCTGGACCAACAATCCGCCTCAGTTCAAGGCCGGCGAACCGGTCTCACGCACCCTTACTATTAAAACCAAGGGACTGTCCGGCTCGCAAATCCCTGAACTGGCCGTCACCGCCCCGGCCAACACCCGCCTGTACCCGGAAACACAGGAACATGAAAGCCGCACTGACGGCAAGACCATTTACGGTGTCCGCACCCAGACTTTGACCTATATCCCCGGCGCACAGGGCACACTGGACATACCGGCCATCACCCTCGGTTGGTGGGATACCCGCCACGACAAGGAAGCCAGTACCACGGTAGCTGCTCTGCAGTTCAGGGTACTGCCGGGTACTGCCGGCACGGCGGGTGAAGCGCCAGCGCCCCTGCCCGGACCGGTTGCGAAACAAAGCACGCCAGCCAGCCCGGCAAGTGAGGCGGCAGCGACGAAAATCAGACGCTGGCTGCCTGGAAGACTGCCCGAAACAATCACGGCAAACTGGCTCTGGGCAGCTACCGGCATCGGGGGTTTACTTGTCCTGCTGGTAGTGATGAGGGTTCGGCGTACCAAACAGCGCCGCCAGACCAACCCGCAGAGCACGGCAGAAGAAGTGTCTCAGGCCGTCCGGCACACCAGGCAAAATGAGAAATCCGCCCTGCGCGCCCTGGCAGCAGCCTGTACAGCCAATGATCCGCACGCCGCCGCCAAAGCCCTGCTGGCCCTCAGTTGCGCGCACTGGCCCGACGAACCACCGCGGAGCCTCGATGCCCTGGCGGCCTCCATTGAAAACGGACAGATGCAGCTCAGGGAACTGGATCACAGCCTTTACGCTGCCGATACCAGTGACTGGAATGGCAAGCTTCTATGGCAAGAATTCAAACACGGTCTGGAGGAAAAAAAGCTGACCGGGCACGGGCAGGATGACGGACTCAAACCCCTTTATTTACACCCTACATGAAGTCGCTTTTCCGTAGTCAGAGCAGTCTGGCCTGGCAGGCCTCCCCGATGGTCATACCAACGAAATGGCCATCTTCGGGCGTAAGCAGAAAACTTTTTTCCTGTAAACGACTTAGTCCCTGCTCAATAAAGACCGGGCTGCTATCAAGGATATCCTCGGCATGCAACCGCCGGATGGAGAAAGTTTCTCCGTAGTGCTCACGCACCTCCGCTTCTGTCACACTAAATGGCGGCCCTGCCATCTCCTGCTGATCGTATTCCATGGTGATCTGTAACATGCTGGCACCGGCAGGCACAGATTTCAGCATATGCCGAACGTATGTTTTTCGCATTTCGGGCGGTAAGGCTACCAGTGATGCCCTGTCATATACTGCCCGGGTGTTGTGCAGATGCTCTGCCGTCAATTTAAAAAAGTCACCACAATAAATCGTGATGCCGGTGGATCGATAACAACCCGCCTGTGACACAGTCACGGGCAAATTATTCTCGGCAAAAAAGGCCTTCACTGCCAGCTTACTCAATTCCACTCCAACTACGGTAAAGCCCTGCTCACGCAACCACAGCATATCGATACTCTTGCCGCACATCGGCACAAACACCTCGGCTCCGGCAGGTACATCCAGTGCACTCCAGTAGCGCAGCAGGTGCGGATTCACCTCTGCCTGATCGAAACCGATTTCGTTGTTTTGCCATTTATCGTGCCAGAACTGTTCTTTCATCGGTTGTTTCCTGAAATTTCGTTGCTGATTAAAAAGAAGTAAAAATACAGAGAATATCCGGAAATCGTGATAACCATACGCTAAATAAATACAGCAAACTATATACACGTGGTCTGACGACAATTATTAGATGCCCCGGCCAGTGCTGGCCCAGAGTCGTAGGTATTTCCAGGCAGGGCTTGCAAGCTGATAGTATATGGCTGTAACCATTCCAGCACCCCTACGGATACCAAAAACGATGATCAAAGCGTTTGTACAAGACACCTGTTTGTTGATGATCGATGTCCAGGATGGCATCGATGTTTTGCAACACTGGGGCGGACTCAACGGCCGGCGCAACAATCCCGGCGCAGAAGCCAACATCAAAACCCTGCTGACGGCCTGGCGGGTGAAGGGCCTGCCGGTGTTCTATACGGCGCATGACTCACGCGAAACACGCTCACCGCTCAAGCTCTCCGGACCCGGGGGTGCTTTCAAAAAAGGCCTTGAGCCGCGCGACGGCGAACCCGTGTTCAGAAAGGACGTCAATAGCGGTTTTATCGGCACGAACCTGGAGGTCGCACTGCGCCGGGCGGGCGTGGGACGGTTGGTCGTGGTTGGTTTCTTTACCAATATGTGTGTCGCCACCACGGTGCGCATGGCCGGCAACATGGGCTACGATACCTACCTCATCGACGATGCCTGTTCCTGCACCAACCGGGTCGGCCCCGACGGCACGGATTACGACGCCGAACTGATCCACGCGACGACCATTGCAAATCTCCATGGTGAATTCTGCACGGCGTTAACGACCGACAACGCGCTGGAAATTCTCGCGGGCAATGTCGAGCGATTGGAACGGGTCCAGGGCAATGAATGAGCAATGAGTGACTATGGCGCACACGACATGGTCGCGCCACTACGCCGTGTGCTGATGAAACGGCCGGGTGCGACAATGGCCAGTGCCGATCCGGCGCAGTGGCATTATGCGGGAGCGCTTAAACTTGAACGCTTACAAGCCAATCACGACGCACTGGTCGAACGAATACGGGCTGCCGGCGTAGAAATCGTGTTTTTGGACGAAGGCCCCGGCAAGCTCGCGGATAGCGTTTTTACGCACGACCCGTCGCTGGTCACTAAGGAGGGTGCGATTGTATTGCGGATGGGTAAACGGTTACGGCAGGGTGAAGAAAGTGTCCATGCCAGCTTCTACCAAAGTCATGACATTCCCATCCTGGGCAGCATCGAAGAACCCGGTACCATCGAGGCTGGCGATTGTGTCTGGCTGGATGATCGCACGCTGTGCGTGGGGCTGGGTTTGCGAACCAACGATGCCGGGATAAGTCAACTTCAGCAGATTGTTGCCGACATGGGTGTCTCGGTGCACTCATTCGAACTGCCGCCCTCTCAGAGCAGCGACGCCTGCCTGCACCTGATGTCACTGATCAGCATGCTGGACCATGATCTCGCGCTGATCTACCCCCCGTTGCTTCCGGTACGGTTGCAACAGTTCCTGCGCCAACGTGGCATTGAATGCCTGCCGGCGCCCGAAAATGAGTTTAAATTGAGCGGTTCGCTGAGTATCAACGTGCTGGCTCTGGCGCCACGCAACTGCGTGACGGTCGCCGGGTTTCCAGACACACGGGCATTAATGCAAGCGGCCGGCTGCAGCGTCTCAACATTCCCCGGCGACGAACTCTGCCTGAAGGCCGAGGGTGGGCCGACGTGTTTGACGCGACCTATTCTGCGTTGCGCATAAAACCGTCTACCAATTCTGGCGGGCTTTGATGCTGGCAGTCGCACCGCCGGAAAGCGAAATGACCATGTTTCCATGAATAACGGGCTAGAGCGCGCGTGAACTGGAAGTCCTCAATCTGATGGTTTCTGGCCGTTCGACTGCACAGATCGGTGAGCAATTTCAGAGCAGTCCGGCCTGGCCGGCCTCCCCGATGGTCATACCAACGAAATGGCCATCTTCGAGCGCAAGCACGCGATCGGCGATATCCAGAATGCGCGGATCGTAGGTAACCAGCAAAATAGTTGTGCCCTGCCGGGTCGCTATTTCATGCAGTTTTTCCACCACGACCCGACCTGCCTTGCTGTCAAGCGAGGCGGTCGGCTCATCGGCCAGGATAACCCTGGGGCGCATGACCAGGGCGCGCGCAATCGCAACCCGCTGCCGTTGCCCGCCGGAAAGCTGATGTGGAAACTTGTGCAGGTGATCGCCGAGGCCGACCTGGTCAAGTATGTTGTCTGCGGCCTCAGAGGGTGACTCGATTTCCGGGTGCAGTCGCAGTCCCATAATCAGATTCTGGTGTGCTGTCAGTGAACTGATCAGGTTGTGAGCTTGAAAAATAAAACCAATATTCTGACGTGCTTCCCGCAGTACCTTCGGAGGGGCACCATACAGTTCCCAACCCAGTAACCTGACACTGCCTTCCTGCAAGCGCCGCAATGCACCGATGAGAGTCAGGAATGTTGTTTTCCCGGAGCCGGAGGGCCCGGTCACTATAACCACCTCACCCGCGTCTACCTTGCCCGTCAGCGAAAACAACACCTGGCGGCGCAAATCACCTTCGCCAAAGGAATAGCTGACATCCTTGAATTCCAGAATAGGGCTGTTCATCGGAAGAGTTCTGCGGGATCTGCCTTCTTGAGATGCCGCATGGCAAGCATGCCCGCCAGAATGCACATGATGGCTGTAGAGGTAAAAGCGATGGCTGCTTTGTCAAAGCTCAGATTCATCGTGTAGCCCGTCGATGCCGCCGTATAATTATAGATCGCCCACGACAGAAGTGTACCGGGTATGAAGCCAAGTACTGACAGAATAAGCGCTTGCTTAAGCACCAGAGCGGAAAAAAAATGGTCGGGGTAACCCATTGCCTTCAGGGTTGCGAATTCAGGCAGGTGGTTGATCACATTGGTATACAGAATCTGGTAGACAATCACTGCGCCGATGATAAATCCCATAATGGCCCCTACGATAAACAAAAAACCAATCGCCGCAGTATTGTTCCAGTAGTCTATTTCGTGTTGGACAAATTCCGCCCGCGTTAACACCTCAATGTCCTTACCACCCACGGCACTGCTGATCTTTTTGCGCATACCGACAGGGTCAACACCCTGGTCGAGCCGTATGAGACCGACGTTCACGAGATTCGGGGAGTCGTTCGGGAAGAGTGCAAAAAAAGTTTGCTCCCCCATCAGCACATTGCCAAAAGCAGCGAAGGTAACACCGATGTCAAATAATCCATCGACGGTTACACTGTGGCCCTCTACCGTGGCAGTAAAAGGCCCATCACGATTGAAACGGTCAACCACATTGCCAAAATAGCTACTGAGGCCCTTTTTATCAAACATGACACTCCCGGCCACCGTGAGCTTGTTTTCCTGGGCCGTAACTTCCGGCAGTGCCAGCATATGGCGTCCTGGCTGAATGCCCATGCAGAATATCCAGCGCTGATAGCCCGAATTGATATTTTTAAAACTGCAAAATGAATAATAAATGGGCAGTACCTCTTTGACCCCGGTAACTCCCGCAGCCTGCATAAGCCGTGCCCGGTCAAAGTCATGTTGCGAGCCAAAGAATTCAAATCCGGCGGGTATGACGATGAGCTGGGCATTCAGGTGCCTGAGCACCTTGGTGGCACTGTCGTTCATTGCCGAATAAAAACCAATCTGCACCAGAATTAATAAAACGGCAAAACTTATTCCAGCGAGCGCGGCAGCAAGCCGGCGCTTTTCGAAGACGATCTGACGCCACGCAAGTGAGAAACCTTCCTTTGGGGAATGCACCATTATGTCAATTCTCTTGGTGCGATGTATCTATGAGCGCCGTGCCCTGCAGGTTGATAAATCGCGCCGCCAGCGCACTGTCTTCCAGGCTGATGAATACCTTGACAACGCGGGACTCAGAATTTGGCGAAGGATCAGTTGAGTAGATCGTTACCCGCGTGAAGCTGGGTGCTATGCGTGTGACTGTCCCCGCGAGTGGCTTGTCGAGCGCCGGACTTCTGAAGATCGCGGATTGCCCTTCGCGCACATATTTGATGTCAGTCTCGTAGACCTCGGCGACCGCTTCCATGTGATCCACGTCGCCAATTTCAGCGATCCCCAGCGTTTGTGAAACGGCTTCGCCATCATGGGCGTAGATTGCAAGCACCAGGCCGTCGATCGGTGAGCGTATTATCATCTTGTTGTACAACGCCTCGGCCCGCTCGTAATTAAGCTGCGCCTTCTGCAGCGCCAATTTTGCCAATTCAGATGCATCGTTTTGATGGTTGAAAGATTCCTGCGAGATAGTTTTATCCTGGAAAAGTTTATGCGCATGATCAAGTTCGCGCTTTTTTACTGCCGCATCTACTTTTGCCCGCTCAATTTCCGTCTTGGCAATACTGACTTCAAGCTTGCGAACATTCGCCATGTCAAACTCGGCGATGACATCGCCCTTGTTTACACGCTGGCCTTCTTGCACAGGCATTGCGGAGATCTTTACCGAAACAAAGGAGGATGGGCCCGCCAGCAGGTAGATACCGTTGTGTGGTTCAAGATGGGCGAGAGCACCGATCTTTTCAGGTTGGGAGGTGCCATCGGCGAGGGCCAGGGGCACGGTGAAAAAGCAAATCAATACCGCAATGCTACCTTTCATGACCCATGCCTCCACGTAAAAAAGCGACCTGTCCGCTGCTGCAGTATAGCGACTAACTGGTCAGGTACCAGACAGAGACGAGAGCAATCAGGGAGCAAGCTACAAACAACAGACTCAACCCCCAGACCAATGCAAGCGGTATGGTATCTACTTCAAGGTGTGAAACTTTCAGGTGCAGATGACTATAGCGCCACGCAGCCAGCAGGAATGCGATGGCGCTAAAGATAATAAGTGCCGCGACAATAACCCGGGTGCCCCACAGCGGCATTAAGTTGGACATAAATTTTGCGATGCCGAGTCCTGTTACCAGAGAGGCCAGGCCGGTACGGATCCAGGCAGCGTAGGTTCTTTCGTTGGCTAGCACTGTCCTGTCCAGTGCCAGATTCGTTACGTCGATATCGCCCGTAGCCGTTTTGTCCGGCGCCGATACATCCATGCTATCCGGTGATTTTCTAGATCTCATCACGGCACCCTCCAACCAGCAGTTATTGGGTAGCCTGGACTCCCGGCATGTTACCCAATTTGTTCCAGAATCTTAGCAGATTATGTCTTCCGCACCTGCAGCGTCTACATCTTCTATTG
Source organism: Oceanospirillales bacterium (assembly GCA_003233115.1). Lineage (GTDB taxonomy): Bacteria > Pseudomonadota > Gammaproteobacteria > Xanthomonadales > SZUA-36 > SZUA-36. The sequence continues at coordinate 3,411 of QIKV01000087.1, read as the reverse complement.
AGACACTACTTGTAATATCCTAAGTCAGATGGTGAAGGCCTGCCTGATGCAGGCATCATATATAGCTTTTAGAGCTTTTGTTTATTAAAGAAATCGAATATAACGCGTGCAATGAACCAGCATTTTTGAGTATGATATTCAGATAGTCCTGATAATTCAGACAATCCTGATACTCGAGTCTACCGCCTGGCTCCCCCGACAAATAAGGATGATCTTATGTTCACCAGCAATCCTTTCGCCGACTTGACGGTTTTTCTGCCGCCTCTGGCCATGCAGGTCTACATTATTTTGATGCTACTCGCGATTGTCATTGGAACGCTTTGGGACATGCTGCACAAAAGCAGCGGCGAGTATTTCGCGCAGCGGCGCAAGAAGGCACAGGCAGAGGCGACCCGGGAGCTTAGCGGCACCGATAAAGCTTCGCTGGCGATCAAGACAATCGCGGTGGAAGTTGCGACCGCCGGCGAATTCTGCAACCCGCAAAGAAGAATTTCCCATTTGCTGATGTTCTATGGCTTTCTTTTATATGTGACCACCACCGCCATCATGGTATTTGGCTATCCAACACACGCCACACCTACGCCGATGATCATACCGTTGTTGTGGAATATCGGGGCCATTATGCTTCTCATCGGTGGTTACTGGTTCTTTTTTCTCCTCAGGGTAAACGTAGCGCGTGATGGCCAACCCGTTTTCCGTCTCGTGCTCGCGGATCTGTTCATCGTGACCCTGCTGGGGAGTGTTACCTTCGCTTTCCTGTGGGAAATTGTGCAGACGATGGGCAACCTGACTGCGACCAGGATTTTCTTTGGTCTCTACATTTTATTTACAACGCTGCTATTTGGCACAGTCCGCTGGTCGAAGTTAGCCCACATGTTCTTCAAACCCGTAGTGGCCTTTCAGCGAAGGGTGGAGGAGGCCAATGGCTCATCCTCCCTGCCAGCACCGGCAACTCGTAACGAACGGAGTTAATCGATATGCCTACTTTTGTTTACATGACAAATTGTGATGGCTGCGGCGAATGTGTGGATATCTGTCCGTCAGACATTATGCACATCGACCCGACCTACAGGCGGGCCTACAACATCGAGCCAAATTTCTGCTGGGAGTGTTACTCCTGCGTCAAAGCATGCCCGCAGAATGCAATCGACGTACGCGGCTACTCTGACTTCGCCCCCCTGGGCCACAGTGTCCGGGTGCTTAGGGACGAGGAGAAATCCACTATCTCCTGGCGGCTCAGGTTCAGGGACGGCCGCGAGAAGAGTTTCGTGTCCCCGATCCGGACCACGCCGTGGGGGTCCATCAAGTCAGCGTCCGATTACGCAGCGCCCAGCCCGGAGGCCTTGAGCTCCCAGGAGCTTGCGCACGAACCGGATGGGCTCAACATCGATCGGCTGCCCGCGTTATCGCCGGACCAGCTTAAGCAGGGAGTAGTCTAATGGGTCTTTTCTCAGGGAGAAAAACGGTCTACGTGGATGCAGATGTACTCGTCATCGGCGGCGGGATGGCTGGCTGCGGGGCGACCTACGAATCCAGATTTTGGGGACGCGACAAAAAGGTTGTCGTGGTCGAGAAGGCGAATATCGAGCGCAGTGGTGCTGTCGCACAAGGCCTGTATGCGATCAATTGCTACATGGGCATGCAGTGGGATGAGAACCAGCCCGAGGACCATGTCCGTTACGCCCGCAACGACCTCATGGGCCTGGTGCGCGAGGATTTGGGCTACGATATCGCCCGCCATGTTGACGCCACGGTGCACATGTTCGAGGAATGGGGTCTGCCGATCATGAAGGACCCGGAGACCGGCAGGTACCAGCGCGAGGGCAAGTGGCAGATCATGATTCATGGCGAAAGCTACAAGCCAATTGTTGCTGAGGCTGCCCGTAAGGCTGCCACCAAAGTCTACAACCGGATCATGGTGACCCATCTGCTGATGGACAAGACCAAGGCCGACCGCGTTGCCGGAGCCGTTGGCTTCAACGTTCGTAGCGGGGAATTCTACGTTTTTCGTGCCAAGGCCGTCATCGTCGCAGCCGGTGGTGCGTCGCACATCTTCAAACCGCGTTCGGTGGGTGAAGGCATGGGGCGGACATGGTATGCCCCCTGGAGCAGTGCCTCGGCCTATGCGTTGCCGATCCAGGTCGGCGCCAAGATGACGCAGATGGAGAACCGCATCGTCCTTACCCGCTTCAAGGACGGTTATGGTCCGGTGGGTGCCTACTTCCTGCATCTGAAGACGCATACCGAAAACGCGTACGGGAATGAATACGAGTCCACATGGTACGAAAACACCAAGGAACTGGTCGGCGATTACATTGATCGTCACCCGGTACCAACCTGCCTGCGAAATCATGCTTTTCTGGAAGAGATCAAGGCCGGTCGCGGGCCTATCCGCATGGTAACCAAGGAGGCATTCCAGGATCCGCACCTCGAAACTGTCGGCTGGGAGAACTTCCTGGGAATGACAGTCAGCCAGGCGGTTGTGTGGGCGTCGCAGAACATCGACCCCAAGCATATCAATCCGGAATTGACCACGTCCGAACCCTACGTTATGGGGTCCCACGCCACGTGTGCCGGTGCGTGGGCGAGCGGACCGGAAGACTATGCCCCCGCTGAGTACCAGTGGGGATATAACCGGATGATGACCATTGAGGGGCTCTTCGGCGCTGGCGACACCATCGGCGGTACCGCTCACAAGTTCTCATCCGGTTCGTTTGCAGAGGGCCGCATTGCCGGCAAGGCAGCGGTCAAATACGTCAACGACCTGGGCAAAGAAGTCCCACAGGTCAGTGAGGCGGAGTACGAAAACCTCAAAAAAGTTGTCTTCCAGCCCATGGAGAATTATAGCGTTGGTCGCAATGAGATTGTTGCGGGCACCGTTTCACCCAGTTATTTGTTGCCACTCCATGGCCTGCAGCGTCTCGAGAAGATCATGGACGAATACGTTGGTGGAATCAGTGCCCACTATACGACCAACGAACCACTACTCACCCGCGGGCTGGAATTGCTGGGCATGCTCAAGGAAGACCTCGACCATCTCGGTGCCGAGGACCTTCATCAACTGCAACGGGCGTGGGAACTTCAACACCGGGTGCTGGCCTCTGAATCCGTGACGCACCATACGATGTTCCGCCAGGAAACACGCTGGCCGGGGTATTACTATCGGGGCGATCATATGAAGCTGGACGATACCGATTGGCATTGCTTCACTTTATCCCGCTACGACCGGGAGTCCGGGAAGTGGGAAATGGAAAAGGCACCCGTGTATCACATCGTCGATTAAGTCTGGCAGGGGAACTAGTGTCAAAGTTGGTTGAACCACATGGTGGTGACGGGTTAATAGCGCTGCTGGCGCCGCAGGCAGAGCGGGCAGAAGGACTGGCGCGCGCCCGGGGTTTGAAGAAGGTACCG
>QIKV01000093.1 GCA_003233115.1 Oceanospirillales bacterium | reverse complement strand
GGGCACGGGCGCTCGACCGGGGCGGCCAGGCTGGCAAAGCCGTGGCGGTTATGCAGCAGTTGATTGATGAGATCCTGTTCTGGCGCCTGTCAGTCCCCGGTGTGCTTGGGGCCTGGTACTGGCAGCGGCAGGAACAACTGTTTGCGTACTACCTTGATCTAAAGGCGAGGGCACCTGGCTCAAGCCAGCGTGGTGGACTGGATACGCTACTGGTGTTGACTAAACTCAGGTACGCAGTGAAGTCCCGCGCCGACATGGTGGGCGCTGACACGCTGCGAGCGCTGTTGGCACAACGCGCGAATGCCACCGGTGATGACCAACCGGCGGATTTAAACGCCAGGATAAAAACTGAGCAGGCTACGGTCCGTGCGCTATTAAAAGTGCAATATGGCTTCCTCTCAAAAACCGGCCTGCAAAACTACCTGGGGTCGCTGGGCCGCAACGAAGCCGTGCTGACCTACCACATCACAAAATCAGCAGCCTATGCCTGGGTAGGCAAAAACGGCAGGGTGCAGCAACGTAAACTGGCTAATCCGTCCAGGCTCTACGCGGACCTGCAGGACGCCCGCAACAACATGCGGGTAAACCGCGGACAGTCGCTGGAAAGGTTGCTGAACAGGCTGGGTAAGCAACTGTTTGCGCCGGTAGCCGATTTATTAGCGGAGCAGGTTTACCTGATTCCGGCAGGGCCGCTGCTGGGCCTGCCGTTTGATGCACTCAGAGTCAATGGCCGCTACCTGGCTGAGGATCACAGGGTTGTCAACCTGCTGTCATTTCCGGCCAATCCGGATCCGGCGGCCAGCCTGAGGGTCAGCCTGAGGACGGGCACACCGCAGAAGATATTCCTGGCCGGCCACCCACAGGATTTTTCTGGCGGATTTGCCACCCACCTGCAAACCTCGGTAGAGATCCAGGCCGTCACTGATATTTTTCGCGGCCCCGGCTTGCATATTATCCAGGGGGCGGCCCTGTTGCCGGATGAATTCCACAGTGATCGTTTTGCCAACGCAGACGTGGCGCACCTGACGATGCCCGCCAGCATTGATCTGGGCCACCCGGAACGGTCGGCGCTGGAGCTTTCAGAGGCGCTGCGGGGCCTGGGCCGGACACCGTTCAGGCAGGCTGATATCGAGGGCTTGAAACTAACAGCAAGCCTGGTGTTTCTCAGCTCATCCCAAACCGTTGGCAGGCCGCGCTCCGCTATGGCTACGCAAGCGGGTGTAGCTTCAGCCTTCCTGGACGCGGGTGCTGATGCCGTAGTTGCCAGCCTGTGGGTCAAGCAAAAAAAGGCCGGGGAAACCCCGGTCGTTGACAGCCTGGTGACGGCTTTCTATCGAAACCTGGATGCCAGCGGGGATATCGCCTCTGCCCTGACAGCGACCAAGCGCCAATACCTGCAGAAGCACAGGGGCGGGAAATCCCTGGAGTGGGCCAGATTCCAGGTTTTTGTTGACTGAATTTAGCGATTCAAGGCATTTGCTGCACCACCATGGCTTCAATCAGGCGCGGCCCGCGGGCCGCCAGCGCGTCACTGAACTGCTGGTGAAACGCTTCGGCAGTGGTGGCGCGGGTGGCCGGCACACCCATACCCGTTGAGATTTCCACCCAATTGATATCCGGCTTTGAGAGATCGAGCATTGATAGTGTTTTTGCTGTTGGCTGCCCGGCGCCCACACGCGCAAGCTCAATATTGAGGATGGCATAGCTGCGGTTATTCATGATGACCACGGTGACATCCGTGTTTTCTCGTGCCATAGTCCAAAGTGCCTGCAGCGTGTACATGGCACTGCCATCCGCCTGCAGGGCGATCACTTTTCGATCCGGGCAGGCCAGTGCTGCGCCCAGGCTCAGCGGCAGGCCCTGACCGATCGCCCCGCCGGTAATGGTCATCCACTCATGCGGTGGCGCGTTTTCAGTTGCCGGGAACATCGGCAGACCACAGGTCGCAGCTTCGTCCGAGACAATGGCATGCGCGGGCATCAACTGCACCAGGCTTTGTGCGATCGCCAGTGGCGTCAGGGTGCCGCGGGGCGGGGTTTGCCGGGGGGCTGAGCGGGCAACTTCCCCTTCCTCATCCGCAGCCAGTTGCACAGCCACACCCTGCAAGGCTGCCGTGGTGTCCTGATGTGTGCCGGCGAGGGTAACCACCTCGCAACCATCGGCAACCAGCCAGCTTTTCTTGCCGGGATAGGCAAAAAACGAGACCGGCGCTGCGGCGCCTACCAATACCAATTGCTCGTAACCGCTCAGTACCTCTGCGGCTTGCTCGGCAAAATAGGGCAGGCGGTTCACCACTACCCGCCCTTCACCGCGCTGCAGGCGGGCAGGGAATGTCTCGCATAACAGATGGGCGCCAGTGGCCCTGGCGATGCGGCCCGCAGCAGCCAGGCTGGCTTCGCGCAAGGCACGGCCGCCAAGGAAAAGTGCGCTGGGCTTGCCATTTACCAGTATTCCGGCCACCGCTGCAATTTGTTCGGCCGCTACCACTTCCATTGCCGGTGGTTTGAGGGCAGGCGCCCTGTGCGAGGACGCCTCCCAGGCATGGTTGGCCGGTGCCACCAGCGTTGCGATCTTGCCCCAACCCTGCATGGAAACCTGTACGGCCTGCGCACCGCGCACCGCCAGATCATCGGCTGATTCAGACACCGCCACCCAATCAGAGCAAAGCCTGGCGTGGCCGGCTACGTCAGATGTCAGGGGTGCGTCATACTGCAGATGCCAGGTGGCGTGGTCGCCAACGACGTTAACCAGCGGCGAATGTGCGCGTTTCGCGTTATGCTGGTTGGCCATACTATTGGAAAAACCCGAGCCGACATGCAACAACGTGAGCGCCGGCTTATCTGCCATGCGCGCATAACCATCCGCAGCACCGGCTACGACACCTTCAAACAGGCACAGCACAGCGCGCATCCGTGCATTGTTGCCGATGGCCGATACCAGTTGCATTTCAGATGTGCCCGGGTTGGCAAAACATATTTCCACACCACTTTCAACCAGGGTCTCCAGCAGCCTTTCCGCACCGTTCATACTGTCGTTTCCTTTTGCGCCGTTAAAATTTTACCCGGATTGAGGATACCCTTCGGATCAAGCGCCTGCTTGAGAGTTCTCATCAATGCGATTTCATCGCTGCTGCGCGAGTGTTGCAGGTACGCGCGCTTGTCCAGACCGATGCCGTGCTCCGCAGATATCACGCCGTGCCGGCGGCCGAGGGCCTCATATATGATGGTTTCCACGGCGTGTACTTCGCCCGGTTCATGACTGCCAACGGTAAGCACAAGGTGAATGTTGCCGTCGCCGAGGTGGCCAAAGACCACCATGCGTGAGTCCGGCCAGCGCGCACTCAACTGTGCGCGGACTTCGTCAACGTAGTCATCCATCTGCCGAATATCCAGGCTGATATCGAATACCAATGGCGGGAAAAATGCTTTGGTCAATCCTTCAATATCATCGCGGATGGCCCACAGGTCTGCACGTTGCTGCTTGCTTTGCGCGATCACCGCATCCGCGATCAGCCCTGCATCAAGGGCTTCGGAAAGTGCATCCTCGAAGCGCGCGCGGTCACTTTTCTCATGTCCGCCCGTCGATTCCAGTAACACGTAAAAGCGGTGTGTCGGCGGCAGTGGCTGGCCATGATTGCCGATTTCCATCACGATCAACTGGTAGAAATCATTCCACATGACCTCAAACGCACTGAGGGTGCCACCCAGGGCGGCGTCCATATCAGCCAGAAAGCGCCCGAGGCGGTCAAAGTCATCGGTTGCAACCAGTGCGGTGTTACTTGAACGCGGCAGAGGGCGCAGGCGCAGTACTGCCCGGGTGACAATTCCCAACGTGCCTTCAGAGCCTATAAACAACTGCTTCAGGTCATATCCCGTATTGTTCTTGATGACAGTGTTAAGCGATGAAATGACCGTGCCGTCGGCCAGCACGGCCTCGACACCCAGTAGTTGATCGCGGATCATGCCGTAACGGATCACACTGTTGCCGCCTGCATTGGTGGCAATATTTCCTCCGATTGTACAGCTACCCCGCGCGCCCAGATCCAATGGAAATAACAAGCCGGCGTCTTCCGCCGCCTCATGCACCAACTGCAGTGGCACACCGGCTTCCACGGTGACAGTGCGGTTGACAGTGTCGACCGGTTCAATGCCCTTCATGCGTTCCAGTGACAGCACGATCTCGTCTTGAGCGGCCCTGGCACCCCCCACCAGGCCCGTCAAGCCACCATGGGTGACCACGGCCTGGCCGGCGGCGTGGCAGAGTTTCAGTATTTTCGCTACTTCGCCGGTGCTGGCCGGGCGGACAATGGCCTTAGCCTGGCAGCCACCCATGGGTGGCCAGAAGTCTGAGCGGCCGAGCACATCTGCACCCAGCAAAACACCACCAGGTCCTACAATATTCTCAATATCTTCAATTAAATTATCCATATATTCAACACTTTATTTCTTCATTTTAAGGATGATACTTAACATGCTGTCAGCAAGTTTACCGTACGGTGGCCAGAGGAATCTGAGGGCACTGAAACGGGCCTGGTAAAAGACCGGGCGTAACTTGGAGAATGTCGCGAAGCCTTCATAGCCATGATAGTGACCCATGCCGCTGGCACCAACCCCGCCAAAGGGGAGGTCGTGCTGGCCCGGGTGGAGCAGGGCATCATTGACACACACCCCTCCGGACATGACATGGTCCAGATAGAAGGTCTGTAAATTACGATCTTTGGTAAAGGGATAGAATGCCAGCGGACGGTCACGTTGATTGATGTAGTCGAGCACTTCCTGAGGTTCCTGGTAGGGAATAACCGGCATGATCGGGCCAAAAATTTCCCGTTGCACGAGGAGCATGTCGGTAGTGGTATTCAAAACCAGGTGCAGCGGGAATTTTCGTGCAACAGGATCAGGTTGCTGGTCTTTTGACAGGTTGACCAGGGTGGCACCGTGCTGTTCAGCATCCGCCAGGCTTGCAGTCAGCCTGTCGAAGGACTTTTGATCGATGATGGCCGTGTAATCCGGACTGTGGATGTCCGGGCAGTGTGTACCGACCCAGGCCCGCGCAGCTTCCACAAATTCATCGATTCGGCCTGCGGGCACAAACAGGTAGTCCACGTTGACGCAGACCTGCCCGGCATTGAACTGCTTGGCAAACATAATTCGTTCGACGGCTGTTTGCATGGGGTAGTCCGGTGCGATGACTGCCGGGGACTTGCCACCCAGTTCCAGCGTAACCGGCGTCAGATTTTTAGCGGCGGCGGCCATTACCGCTTTGCCGGTGGCGCCAGAGCCGGTGAAGATCAGATGGTCAAACCGCAGTTGGGAAAACTGGATTCCAACCTCGCCGGTCTCTTCGAAAAAAGCCAGCTTGTCGGCTGGCAGGTAATCCGGCACCAGCCTGATCAGCAAGCGCGTCAGGTGGCGGGAATTTTCCGACATCTTGACCATGGCACGATTGCCGGCGGCAAAAACATAGGTCAACGGCACGAAGCCCAACTGCAGCGGGAAGTTCCAAGGCACGATGACACCGACCACGCCCAGGGGCTGTGGGATCACCCGGTTCCTGGCGCCGGGATACATGGTGAAATCTATCTGGCGGTGCTGGGTCTTCATCCAGCGCTTCAGGTGCTTGACTGCAAAGTGGATGCCGTCGAGTACCAGGATAATTTCTGCCAACAATGTCTCGTGCCGGGAACGGTTGCCATAATCCTTGTTGATTGCCTCAATAAGGGCATCGATGTTGTCACTGATCATGCGTTTCAAAGCAAGTAAATCTGCCTTGCGTTGTGCATAATCCGGGGCTGGGTCGGCGAGGTAAGCCTTGCGTTGCAGTTGCAGGCGTGTGCCGAGGTCATCGGCAATCACATTCGGGTTGCTTTCCTGTGGGGGTTTCATTGCGCTACTCTCTCTTTCTCAGTCGTCAGGCATTTCTTCTAAACTATTGCAGGTTAACTCCGGATTTTACTCGATTTGAATCCGGTAATGTCGCAGTATTGACAGAACAACGCATTCCATACTTCAGGCTCATTACCGAAAGAACCGCCAAACACATGCATGAAGGAACCTTTGAGATGAAACACAAAGCCAGCAGCGAAAACAAATCCTTTTTCGTTTTCTTTCTGTTTGTTGCACTGTTTGTTACCGCCTGCGGTGACAACGACCGTGCAAATAACAGTGACTCACCGGTTGCTACCGAGAGTCAGGTAAACATGGTGCCCCCGGTCGATGCTACCCGCATCATAAATGCCGACCGGGAACCCGGTAACTGGCTGACAACGGGTCGCACCTATGATGAACAGCGTTACAGCCCATTGAAGCAAATCAATGCCAGCAACGTCGGGCGCCTGGGGCTGAGCTGGTACTACGACTTCCCGACCAACCGGGGCATGGAAGCCACACCGCTGGCGATTGACGGGGTACTGTACGTCAGCGGTTCGTGGAGCATGGTGTACGCGTTTAATGCTGCCAGTGGTGCGTTGCTGTGGCAGTACAACCCCGGGGTAAGTAAAGAAAAAGCCCTGCAGGCCTGTTGTGATGTGGTCAACCGTGGCGTTGCAGCCTGGGGCGGAAAGATTTATGTCGGTACCCTTGACGGCAGGCTGGTGGCCCTGGATGCGGTTGATGGCCACGTTGTCTGGGAGGTTCAAACCACGCCTAAAGATGCGGCTTATAGCATCACGGGCGCGCCCAGGGTCGTTAAAGGTAATGTGATTATCGGCAATGGCGGCGCTGAATATGACGTACGCGGCTTTGTTTCAGCCTATGACGCGGAAACTGGCAAATTGAACTGGCGGTTCTATACGGTTCCGGGCGACCCGTCACAGCCATTCGAGAACCCGATACTGGAGCAGGCAGCTAAAACCTGGCACGGTGAATGGTGGAAAATCGGTGGGGGTGGGACGGTCTGGGATTCCATGGCCTACGACCCTGATCTGGATTTGCTCTACATTGGTGTAGGCAACGGAGCGCCCTGGAACCGGCAGATCCGCAGCCCGGGGGGTGGTGACAACCTGTTCCTGTCTTCTATTGTGGCGCTGCGGCCCGATACCGGTGAATATGTCTGGCACTACCAGACCACACCGGGTGAAAGCTGGGACTATACGGCCACCCAGCACATGATCCTTGCCGACCTTAAGATTGACGGCAAAACCCGCAAGGTGATCATGCAGGCACCCAAAAATGGCTTTTTTTACGTGCTGGACCGTGCAACCGGAGAGTTTCTCTCTGCCAGGAAATACACCAGGGTCACCTGGGCCAGCCATGTGGATCAGGAAACCGGCCGTCCCGTGGAAGCACCCGGCGTGCGCTATGACAGCGGGGTGCCGGCAGTGATTTTTCCGGGATCACAGGGTGGCCACAACTGGCACCCGATGAGTTACAGTCCGGACACCGGGCTGGTGTATATCCCGGCGCAGCAGAACCTCGGGGTGTATGCAGATGAAGTGGACTTCAGCCACAAACCGGGTTTTTACAATACCGGGGTGGACTGGACCAAGGCGACACTGCCGGACGATCCCAAACAGCGGGCCGGTGTGCTCAGCCAGTTCACCGGCTTTATCACGGCCTGGGATCCCGTCGCGCAGAAGGAAGTCTGGCGGTTCCCGCACAGCAACCTCTGGAATGGCGGAATGCTGTCGACCGCCGGCAACCTTTTGTTCCAGGGGAATGCAGACGGCCAGTTCGTTGCTTACACTGCCGACAGCGGCAAACAGTTATGGAGCTTCGAGGCGCAAACCGGAATTGTGGCCGCACCGATAAGCTATAGCGTAGGCGGCAAACAATATGTAGCCGTGGCAGCCGGCTGGGGGGGCTCGCTGATTACATTTGGCGAGGTTGCGGGCAGATCCAAAGGCAGCGTTAACCGCAGTCGCATGCTGGTGTTTGAACTCGACGCCAAGGGCGAATTGCCGGAGCCCGTGCCTTTCGACCGCGGCACGCCGGAGCCACCCGTATTGAGCGCCGACGCAGCAACCATCCAGCGGGGTGACGACCTGTATCACACCAGGTGCTTTGCCTGCCACGGAGAAGGCGCGATTTCGGCCGTCAGTTTTATTCCCGATCTGCGCTACATGTCAGCGCAAACACATGAACTGTTCAAGCCTATCGTGTTGGGTGGTTTGTACAAGGACCGTGGCATGCCCTCTATGGCACCGTATATCAGCAACGAGGAAGCTGACTTGATCCATACCTATCTGATTAGCAGGGCTCATCAGTTGCTTGCAGAAATGCAAAAACGGCCTTCAGGGCAGATCCTGGAGCCATAGCACCGGCGGTAGCGGAACTGTCCGCACCCCGGGCCCTGCTAAACTGCGGGGCAGCTTTGGCGTATAATGAGCACCTTCGGTTCAGATTACCCCAATGCCATTGATAACCCTTAAAAATCTTAGCCTGAGTTTTGGCTCAGCACCTTTACTGGATGCAGTTAATTTTCAAATTGGTGCCCATGACAGGGTCTGTTTGCTCGGTCGCAACGGGGCGGGCAAATCAACACTGTTGAAACTCATTTATGGTGAAATCCAGGCAGACGACGGCAGTATCAATATCCCTGCCGGCATCAAGGTGGCCAAACTCAGCCAGGAAGTGCCGGCCGGTCTCGACGGCACTATCAACGAGGTTGTGGCTGCCGGCCTGGATAAAGCCGGCAGGCTGTTGACGCGTTACTACCACCTGTTGCATCAACTCACGCTGGACACGAGTGAGGCAGTGCTCAGGCAACTGGGAGAGTGCCAGCATCAACTTGAAGCCGCGGGTGGCTGGGAGATCTCACAGCGTCTGGACAATATCATCTCAAAACTGCAACTTGATGGCGATATCGACTTCAATGCGCTGTCAGGCGGCTTGAAACGGCGGGTTCTGCTGGCCCAGGCTCTGGTGAACCAGCCCGACCTTTTATTACTCGACGAGCCCACTAACCATCTGGATATTGAATCCATCATCTGGTTGGAGAAGTTCCTGCTGGACTGGCAGGGCAGCCTGCTGTTCATCAGCCATGACCGCGTTTTCCTGCAAAAACTGGCGAACAGGATCGTTGAAATAGACCGTGGCCGGTTGACCGATTGGCCGGGCGATTACCCGACCTATGTCGCGCGCAAGCAAAAAGCACTGGGAGACGAAGAAAAGGAAAATGCGCTGTTTGACAAGAAACTGGCACAGGAAGAGGTCTGGATCAGGCAGGGTATCAAGGCCCGCCGCACCCGCAACGAAGGTCGTGTGCGTGCGCTGGAGGCCTTACGCCGCGAACGGGCCGCGAGGCGCGAGGTGTCCGGTAGTGCCAGGGTGTCCATTCAAACGGCGGACAGGTCCGGGAAGATCGTGTTGGAGGCAGAAAATGTCAGCTATGCCTGGGAGGCTGATTCAGCCGCGCCCAAGCCGGTGCTGCGGGGCTTTAACACAACCATTATGCGGGGTGACAAAGTCGGCATTATCGGTCCCAACGGGGCGGGCAAGACCACGCTCATTCGCCTGCTGCTGGGTGATATTCAGCCACAAACCGGCACGGTGAAGCCCGGCACCAAACTGGAAGTTGCTTACTTTGACCAGCACCGCGCAGTGCTGGATGAGGAAAAAACCGTGCAGGACAATATCGCCGATGGCAGCGACAGGGTGAATATCAACGGTAAGGACCGGCATGTCATCTCCTACTTACGGGATTTTCTGTTCGCCCCTGATCGGATCAGGCAACCTGTTAAGGCTCTGTCGGGCGGGGAGCGCAATCGCCTGTTGCTCGCTCGTTTGTTCAGCCGCCCCTCCAATGTACTGGTGCTGGATGAACCCACCAACGATCTCGATTCCGACACCCTCGACCTGCTCGAAGAACGCCTGACGGAGTATCCGGGTACCGTGTTGTTGATTTCACATGATCGGGCATTCCTTGACCATGTGGTCACCTCCACGATCGTTTTTGAAGGCCGGGGCGTAGTGAATGAGTACATCGGTGGCTACACGGACTGGCTCAGACAATCGCGACCCACTGCGATAGTTGGCAAAAAAGCCAATACCAGAAACAGCAGTAAAAAGAAGAGAAAATCCAGTAAACCTGACCACACGCTAAGCTATGCTGAGCGCCAGGAACTTGGAAACTTGCCCACCCGGCTGGAAATACTGGAACAACGCCAGGCCCGGTTGCACCAACGCATGGCGGAAGTGGGGTTTTACCAGCAGGAGAAGGCCGAAATCATACGCCTGCAGACGCAGCTCAGTGCGCTTGAAACAGAGTTGGAAACCACATTCCGGCGCTGGGAAGAACTGGAAGGAAAGTACTGAGACCGCCACTTGCTGTTGCTCGCAGGCACCCCGAATCCTGAGAAAGTGCGGCCAATCGCAACTTAACCAATGGAGGTTTCAGAAGGATGCCAGTGAAGGGCTGCTTGAACGCTGGGTTATTCGGCAGTTTAATAACCGCTCAGCTTATAAACGGCAGGCACACGAGAGATAAAATTACCAAGGCTCGAACAGCAGGTAGGATTGCGCCGCCACCAATCAGATGACATTGTTGTTAACGTTAATCGAGCACAACGAAGGAAAACAGTAAATTGTCAGTAACAAACACATTGAGCTATTTGTTTGATCACCCTTTGAATAAAACGAATAAAGTCGGTGCACTCATTCGATATATTAAATGGCGAATCGGAAGCAGGCTGGTCCCTGGGGACGTAATTTTTCAATGGGTTAATAACTCAGTAATGGTCGCTCGTGTCGGAGAAAGCGGCATTGACGCGAGCATTTACTGCGGTCTCCAGGAATTTACCGACATGGCCTTCTTGCTTCACGTTTTAAGGGAAGGTGATTTGTTCATTGATATTGGAGCAAACGTGGGCTCTTATACCATATTGGCTTGTTCTGCAATCGGAGCAAACGGGTATTGTTTTGAACCGGTCCCATCAACATATTCCAGGTTACTCACGAACATCAGACTTAACAATATAGAAGGGAAAGTCAAGGCTTTAAATCTTGCTCTTGGTAATACCAGAGGTGAAATCTCTTTTTCTTCTGATCAGAACTCCATGAATCATGTCATAGCTAATGATGAGCAAATAGAAAACAAGATTGTTGTTAATGTATCAACGCTAGACGAGGAGCTGAAAGATGACTCTTTTTTAATAAAAATTGACGTCGAAGGCTATGAAATGCCCGCATTGGAAGGGGCTGAAAACACACTAAGGAACGACGAACTCTGCTCTGTCATTATGGAGCTAAATGGGAGTGGCAGCCGATATGGCTTTGATGAATCGAAAATACTGCAAATGATGCTTGACTATGGATTCAGAACATATTCATACAAACCGTTTGAAAGAAAGCTCGTAAACCTGGATGGCAAGAACCTTTCCGAAGAAAACACGCTATTTATCAGAGATATTGATCGCGTACTGGAAAGAGTTAAGAGTGCCCCCAAAATACACATACAAGGCGCATCAATATGAGCGCATAGCTCTGGTCGGTGACCCCGGAACCGAGTTCAGTTTAAGAGTGCTTAAGTTTGAATTGCGACACTTCGGCGCCATGATCGAATATCATTACGTGTTGCGGGCAGGAGATTCAGACACACGAACAATAGCCTCAGCCGTAGCATCCAGTGTATATTTTGAAATCGTACGCCTGCAGACGCAGCTCAGTGCGCTTGAAACAGAGCTGGAAACCACATTCCGGCGCTGGGAAGAACTGGAAGGAAAGTACTGAGACAGCCACTCGCTGATGCTCGCACGCACCTGCAGTCATGTGGGTTGATTTTCAAAAAAATTCGGCCAGGTGCTCGAGTTCCGCCGTTTTCCTCAGCGTTGCGGCACGGCCTTCCCTGATGCTTTCGCTGGCGAGATCAAAATCCATCAGGCCGATATGGCCCAAGCGGGGCGTGATAAGAACATCCGGCGGTTCGCCTGCCATGCGCGAACGGGTGATGCGATCCTGCATGATGTCGAGCGAACCCGCAATGACGTCAAACAGGCCGGGATCCGGGCTCTCTTTCTTACGCAGGGATGAGATATAGGAATCCAGGCGCACTCCGAATCCTGCTTTCATCCTGACCGCCCACCTGGCCACCGTTGAATCATTCTCTTCGATAGCCGCCAACTGTCTTTCGCTTTCCTCATCGCTGGTGCCGTCCTCATTATTGTGCACAAAGAAATGGCGCCCGATGAGTTCGCTGTTGAGGTTCACGGCAATGACAATGTCGGCCCCCATCGCCCGTGCCAGCGACACCGGTACCGGGTTGACCAGCCCACCGTCAACCAACAGGCGGTTTTCGCTGGATCGCGAAGGTGCAAATATTCCGGGCAGTGCAATTGACGCCCGGCAGGCATCGAGCAGGTTACCTTCACGCAGCCAGACTTCACGACCGCTGCCCAGCTCCGTGGCTACGCAGGCGAAAGGAATATTGAGGTTCTCGATCTCCGGGTTGCCAATCTGTTTGCTGATGGCTTTCATCAGGTTTTTACCCTGCAAAAATCCACCGCCGGTCATCCTGGCATCCAGCAGGCGGATGATATCCACACGTCCGAGGCCCGCAACCCATTCTTCGAATCTATCCAGGTTGCCGGAAGCATACGCACCAGCGACGATGGAGCCGACCGATGAGCCAACGACGATATTCGGCCTGATGCCCATTTTGGTAAGCTCAGCGACAACACCGATATGGGCCCAGCCACGGGCGGCTCCGCTACCGAGCACGAGAGCGACGCTGAACTTTTTTTTATGGGTATGTAAAATCACAAGGATGTCTATCGATACTGTCGACACAGTATAGTACCTGCCGCAGACAATGAGCAGCGCTAACTGCAAAAACGGGACGGAAAACTCGGTCTGCCTGGGTGTAGAATTCCAATACTGGGAAGGAAGAGGAGAATAGAATGAAAAAGCTGCTGGCCATATTGATTATATTTTTTTCAGTTAATGCATACGCAACAGATCTGGAGCCAGGAGATTCCAAATTAATCGAGGCTGCTGGTATCCCGCTGTATCCAAAGGCTGTCTTTATCAATTGGGACCAGGATACTGGCTATCGATTTGCCACCAGCGTGCCACCGGAAGAAGCACGAGCCTGGTATCGCAAGCAACTACCAAAGTGGGCGTTGTATAATGAAAACGGTGGCTGGGAGCTCTACGATGGAGCGCCAGCCATTGGTTTTGCGCAAGTATTGAGCGGGACCTATGTCCTTGTTCAAAAGAATGAATTTCTTCCACAATGGTTTTCGCTGGAAAAAAACATGACAACAGAAATCGTTATCAGGATCGCTGAGTAATGTTAATGTGAGCAAAGAGTCTGAAAAACAGGCGGCGCTGGCCCGACTGGCAGCGCGCGACGCGGCATCCCTTAAGGGCATGGGTATTGAGTCCACTGCGGACGATGATAAAATTGCTGCAATGTCACGAATTATCGGTGATCTGGATATTCCCATTACGCAGGCTCGTTTTGTCTACGACAGACTAATCAGACAGTTACGGGAAGCAGATTTAACCATCAACTTGCAGGCTTACAAATTTTTCAACAGCGAGCCGAAAGGGCAGGGCTATGTCAGTCAATTTGCCGGCGGAAACACGTGGGGAGATGGCGGCTATATTGCGATGCGCGACGAAGCCGAAGAGGCCATGTTTGATTATTCCGGTGCCAGTACAAGCACGGCTCCAAGCGCGGTCAGAGACCGGGTTACGAGTCTGGGTAAGAGGAGCAGCACCGAGTTCCAGGGCGCGATGAGGCCAAAATATGCAGCGCTGAATTTCGCTAATTTGACCTACGGTTCAGCCCCGCAGTGGGGCAAGTCCTATGTCGTCCTCAAAACCGTCCTCAAACACAATGCGACCTTCGTCCACACTGATTCTTTCGATATGGCCGGGTCAGCGACTCAGCGGGCTGCGCTGTCCACTAAAGTGGCAAACTTTCTTAACATGCAGAAGTTGATTGTCAATATGAGCCCGTCCATGCTTGACGCGCTGTACAAGGTCACCAATGGACATGACTTCGGAACCATAACCACCCTGCCTGGGCTCGGTTCGACCGCATATGTCGAGGCGCACGTCCATAGCGGTGTCAACTTCAACCGCGACATTGCCAGGCTGGTCATCAGTAGAACTGAATTAAGCAGCACCAAGACCAAAACATTGGCGCTACATGCCAAGGACAGGAAGCGCTGGAAAGTAAGGACACCCGAAAAGCTGACCAACATCTTTGAAAAATTTTGCCGCAAGAACGGGATCAAACTTGAATACACCACTTAAGCTGGATTAAAGGAGGGCGGGATTGAAGAACAGTAGTCCGCCATGAAGAGCGGCCCGATAGCGATATTGATATCCTGGTAGAGTTTCCTCGCGGTTATATAGCGTTTATTTTTCCTATGCTCCCTCTACTAAGAACATTTAATCTCTTGGGATTTAATCCCCCACAGTTTGCTGATGGGATAGTTTATTTCTTTCGATCAATATCAAGTGATGGATATAAAGCCTGCAACAACATTGTGATTGCTTTTACCGATGCATCAAAATTAAAAGGGCCAACGGCAGCCTGACAATCCTCTGCAGACACAGTAGTATCATTAAGGCACCAGTGTTTTAGAATATCCGTGAATTTTCCAATATCCATTGGATCAAATATCTCTCCACATCCAGATTTTTCCACCAAGTCCTGACTGGCGCCCGCATATTTGGACGATAAAACAGGTAGGCCGGATGCCAGAGCCTCATTTATCACCAGACCCCAGACATCACCAAGTGTTGGAAACACAAATACATCAGCAACGGAGTAATATTTTGGTAACTCATCCATTGTTTTATATCCAACAAAACGGACATTGGGAATGCCCATCTTAGAAACCATCTTACGTAAAAACTGTTCTTGCTCACCATTACCAACTATTAAAACCGAATTATTACGTTGCACCTCAGATGAAAGTCCAGCCCAGGCGTTGAGAAACAAATCAATTCCCTTTAGTGGAATCAACCGCCCAACCAGAATAAATACTTTGCCTATTACTTTATATTGGTGACGTAAAGTTGATTTATCATACTGATCATGCTGACTTTTCCAGTAATGATTATTGACGGCCTGAGCACAATAATAAATATTTTTATCAGGTATATTTCTGGATTTTAAATAGTTGACCGCTGGTTTCCCCCAAGCCAGGAAAGCATTTGCCTTCGGTAACAGTATTTTCCTCAGTAGTCGCTGAGCAACTCCGATATTGGCAGCCGTCTCTGCTATTTCTTCGCTCCAGAGCACAAAAGGAATACCCCTAATACGTGCTACTAAATATGCACATAAAGAGCGAGGCCCAAACTCACCAGAAATTATCACATCAGGCCGATAACTCAGCAAATCGAAAGGCAATTTTACCGGGAGTTGAGGTAATTCTACTTGCCTGGTATTTCGTGTCCGGCGCCTGGTGTGAATACGCATATTTAACCCACGGGAGTAACGTATCTTTAGCTCACGCTGGGCTTCAGGTGCCGATGCAGATACAGGCATCGAAACAAATATACAAAGATCAAACCAGGGACATTCCTGTAGAGATTTGAATATTGGGAAACGATAAATAGGGATGCGATTTGTAACTATTGCAATGCGGATATTATCATTGGCTTTAAGTTTCATAAACCACCACGATTCATTATGGATATATCTGACAAAAACTCGCTCAATATCTAACTTCCGCCAAAGAAACTATTCTACGTGCTATAACGAGGATATCGAACAATCCCGATCTGCGAACACACCAAAGATGTACCAGCGCATAAATTATAAACAGCAGTAGAAGTAATACAGAAGGTCACTACTGTCCGGTTAACACGTTACGTACCGATTCTAACGTGATGTTATGCATAAAAAAATAGGTATTTTTGTGGTGTTACCGACTTGAACATAAAAAACCATTCCTGCCAAGCTGGCATTGCAGCATCATAACCAGCCTGAAATGACTTATATGTTATATGTTATATCTGATTGAATTTACAGGTTTTAAATGGTGCCCGGAGCCGGAATCGAACCGGCACGGTATTTCTACCGAGGGATTTTAAGTCCCGAAACACGCATTTCCTAAGTTTTTGATTCCTATCACTTTACCCGCCTTAAACCCGCATACCTATGCGGTTTATGTATACTTAACCTTTACTTAAAGGGACATAAGATATACACTACTACCCTGTAATGACCTTTACTAAAACCTTTACTAAAACTCTAGTAAAGGTGGTAAAGCAAGCGGAGCAAGGTGATGCCAAAGACCATTTTAACCGATAGTCCAGTTAGAAAGGGCGATACCGAAAAAACCCGGATAAAGGATATTCAGCCGCCGGATGTTTCGGCAGTCCTTTATGGTGACGCACATCCTGACGCCGGACGCGGCTTGTATTTGAAAGTCGAGAAATCCGGTAAAAAAACCTGGGTGCTGGCCTACTACCGTGGCGGTCGGCGGCACGTTAAGAAACTCGGCGATTGGCCTCACATGAAACCTGCCGAGGCCCGTATCAAAGCGGGTACTGAGCGTGATGCTTTAAAGAACAAGGATTACGACCCGATACCGGAACGCTGGTCAGTTGCCAAGCAAAAGGAACGTAAAGCAAAAGAAGCCGAACGCATGGCAAAAAATGAACTCACCCTGGGCGGTTTATTGCTGGCGTATGTTGAACAGTTGAAGCATGACGGTAAGTATTCTGCCAAAGCCGTTGAGAACAGTTTACGCAAGCACGTTGAGCGGGCCTTTCCTGACAAGTGGAAGGCACCCGCCGATGATCTGGTCATGTCAGACTTTAAGGAAATCGTCGGTAAACTGACTAAAGCGGGGCTGCACCGTGAAGCTGCCAAGGTCCGGGCGTATTTACGCGCCGCCTATGTCGCTGGCATTGATGCTGAAAGGGATGCTTCGGTAGTGCCTGCACTGCAAAAATTCAAACTCAGCACAAACCCGGTACGGGATCTTAAAGTAATCAAAAAACGGAAAACCCGCCGGGCAGAGCGTAAGGATCAGGAGGAGGGCACACGTAAACAACTACGTAAGCCGCTGACCTTGCCAGAATTACGCCTGTATTATCAACGCATCAAGGCCATGCAATCACCAGAAGGTTATGTGCTGACATTCCACCTGTTGACCGGCGGCCAGCGTATGGAACAGCTACGGCGATTGACTATTCACGATCTGGATACCGATGAAGATGTCGTGACTTTTTACGATCCGAAGGGCCGCCGGGATGAAGAACGTCCTCACAAAATACCGCTGATTCCCGAAGCAGTTGAAGCACTGGAAGCCATAGGGCAGGGGCCTAACCTGATTTCTTTTGATGGTGGTAAAACGCAGGCCGTAGCCTGGGACATTTCCAGGGCAGTCAAGGCCGTTTCAGCCGCTATGCTGGCCGCTGATGAAGTGACTGAACCCTTCACAGGCAAAACGATCCGAAGCACGGTAGAAACGCGCCTGGCGGCTGCTGGCGTGGACATTATCACCCGTGCTTATTTGCAATCACATGGCTTGGGTGGTGTACAGGCTACCAGTTACGATTTTCACGACTACATGCCTGAAAAACTGGCGGCGCTGGAAAAACTACATGACCTTTTGAACGCCGAAACCGGCGATGTAGTGCCCATGAAGCGGAGGGCGAAACAATGAGCAAAGTGCCTGACTGGACCTACATGGTAAACCCCATTGAACCAGCAAAAGAAGACACTTTGAGGGAACCACTTAACTGGACTCGCACCGCTGCGGCATGGATCGCTGGAGAAGATCAGCTGAGCCACCCACCAGACTGGGTTCTTGAAATGGCATATGAGCAAGCCTCATGCAAAAATCCCGCTGGCAATAGAGATGCAGCACTGGCTCTTTTGAATATGTTGGCGGCATGCCTGTTGGAGAAAGGTGAATTCAAACTGACACCTAAAGCGCGGGAGATTCTCGCCAGTATGCTGACCGCTATCCTAGATGGAACGGATCCAGCAAAAGCCATGTTTCTGGAGGCGAAATCAGGCCATACTCTTTGGCTTAATCGGCATCGTAACAATGGAATTGTTATATCTATGATGGTTCGCATCAATGCAGGCATGCGCCCGGGAGAAGCAGCTAAGGAAGTCGCGCAAAACGAGGAATACAGGGGTACAAAAACTGGCAAACCGCTCAGCGCGAAAACGATCAATAACATCTGGTGTGACTATAAAAAGAATCCATGGCCCCGGGCGTCTTTCGCGGCACAAAAAACTCCCGAGTAACTACCCCAGTTCACAGGGAAATATCACGGATGGTTATATATCTGCTACGCGGCGGAGTAAAGAGTCGCGCAACCTGAATGCAGGAGCAGATATATGGCGATTCATACAGTCAAAGTGGCCGACCACCCTGACCTGATGACCGGCGAACAAGTTGCCGATTTCATAGGTCTTAACCCAAAAACATTACAGCGATGGGCGCGTGAAGGACGCGGCCCGCGTCGAGTCCGTATCGGTAACCGCTGCTACTACTTCAAACCTGACGTAAAAGCCTGGCTTGTAAATAAATTCGGAGCAGCGGCATGATACGCGACATCGAGCGCGCCCGACAATTGTATGCGCCCAACATTGAGGTCATGACCAGCAACCTGGTCGACATGGGCACAAGCCTGGATACCGCATGCCATGAATTGTCGGGCGATCTGACATTAGACCGGCTTGACCGGTTATCTGCAAAACTCAATGCAGCGCAGACCACAATCCAGCATCTCAGGAAATCCATGCTTGCCAGCGGGGTCCACGGAGCAGGCACAGGATGAGCGCAAGTCGCAACAAAAGGAAACGTGGTGGCGGGAGATTTGCTCGCCTGCCGGTCGCTGTTTTGGGCCATGTTTCCGTAACGACATTGCCACATGCAGCCTTCCGTGTTCTGGTTTTACTCGCAGCCCAATTCACCGGATACAACAATGGGTCACTCGGCCTTACTGCCAAACAAGCGTCGGCGGCGGGTATTGGTTCGGATCGAACGCTTTACAGTTCAATGCGAAATTTGGAGTCCCGACGATTGATCCAAATGACTTACCCCGCAAGCCGGGTGCCGCCACGGCCTACTATGTGGGCGCTGACCTGGCTTCCATCGGATGACACACGATACACGCAATCAACACGCAAACCGTCCAATGCGTACCGTACATGGAAACCAGAAAAGGTCGCAGCATGAAATTAATATTCGACCAGCACTCAGTACTGTTAAAGGTCGCACTCTGTGCTGTTAAGGAAGCACTTAACCATTCCATACCAGTACTCATTACTGGCATGGACGAAGTTATGCGGCTTCCATACCAGTACTCATTACTGGCCTCTAAGAACTCTACCAAGCGGTTAGTGTGTTGAACGGCTCTTGCACATCGCTAAAACCTGTCGAACTTCAGAACGCGCTGATCGAATTATGCGACCGTGGGTTACTGACCTGTACGCGGGGCAAACCTGGCTCCGATGGTGCGACATACGCCTTTGCATGGCTGCCACTCGATGACCCTGAAAACTATTCGCAGACGGTACGTACTCGACATGTACAAAATATGCGCAGGTTCGGCAGCGGGAAGGGTGGTCTGAATGAACACTGTAGCCAACTTCCGTAGCCACTTATCTGTAGCCAACTACATTGGCCTGATGTTTGACTTTGCACAGCCTGGACTTTCCAACAGCCATTCAATACCTGGCGACTAATTACACAACCATGAGGCACTGAAATGAT
>QIKV01000077.1 GCA_003233115.1 Oceanospirillales bacterium | reverse complement strand
GTTTGTGTGCCAGTGCCGCCGCCGGTAGTTTGCACACTTGAGCCAGTGCCGCCACCGGTAGTTTTCACACTTGACCCAGTGCCGCCACCAGTGGTGTCAACTGCAGAACCGGTGCCACCACCTGTTGTGTCTACAGACTGCTGTTGACTGGCTAGCGAGACTTCAGTTAATAATACATTTGTTGACGTGCCATCTAAGGTTGATACTCCCGAGAATATGCTTCCATCAATAATCCAAGACACCAGTATGGAATTATTCTGTGCTACAACACTGAGTGTACCTTCAGGCTGGAGGTTGCTAGCACTCACTTGGGATGAGATTACTATTGCAGTAAGTGATATAGCTAGTAGGCCTTTGCGTATTCCAGTACCGGATTTTTCAATACCAGTACCGGATTTTTCAATACCTGTTCCAGATTTTTCAATACCTGTTCCAGATTTTTCAATACCTGTTCCAGATTTTTCAATACCTGTTCCTTCTTTTTCAATTGTCCAACGAGTCATAACTATTCTCCTATCTCTTCAGATTTATGGTCTCCCCATTGATACCAACCGATACCGACTGTGAGTTGACCAGGTTGCTTTTGTGTACTCTCGAATTTCTCGAGTAGTGCATCCCCTTCTTTAATTTGGTTCTGTAGAAGTTTCCGGACTTCCATTCTGAATTTCTTGTAATCCTCTTGGTTGAGCCGATATGTCCAGCGACCTTGTTGTGGAACTTTATGTTCTTCATCACTTTGAATATTGTGTAACACAGCCGAAAGAACTCTTGATGATTCAAGCAATCCTACTTCAGTAGATTTTGCATGATCTGAGGAAATCGGATTGTAAAACTTTGAAATGAGTTCTACTCTCGGGAAATCGTCATCAATAATTCTGACAGTTCCTCCTTTAAGCAATCGATCCAAAACAGTTTTAACAGTAATGTTCCTGCCTATTGTTTTAAGAACTAGCGACTGAAAAGTTTTACCCTTGCCTTCAATTGGGAGAATTCCGGGTTTCTCGGATTCGGCATCTTTAAATGTAGCATCACTATTCCAAATATCGATTAATGTATTCTCAGGGTTAGTAAACATTGGAACCGAATTGGTGCGATTCTTTTCTTTCAATATCGAACTTACAACACGAGTATCAAGGCCCGTAACTAAAGCAAGCGCGCTCTTTGTAACCCTTGAACCATCTTTTTCAAGTTTTCTTTCTGCTTCCTGCACGAAAATTGACCTAAGCAGTTCAGCCAAATCTGGGTAAGATATTGTTCCAATTAAGAGTCGTACAATCTTCCGAAAAAGTAAGGGCAGAACCTGGTGTACTGATTTGTTCTCTGTCATGGATTCGTGTTCTATATAATGTTGGCTGCTCGACATTAAATCTTCCAAAAATTCACTGGTATTTATTACCGAATTCCATTTCAGAGCTGACTGCATATCTAATTCCGTGATACCGGCAGATACATCTTTTCGAGATGAAGGGCGAATAGGGCGGTACTTTATTCAATGGTTTGCATCGAATTCAAGCCTACTTACTAGACCTCTAACCTAGATATTATGTACATATCACCAAATATCTATGGCTCGAAATACCAATCGCTCGCTCCTGCGAACTGCCATACAAATATTTAAACAAGAGGCTTCACTTTGCCACCTGTTAACAAACCCCTTGGAATAAATAGCCCCTTGCTGAAGGTTGATCAACCGTTTTTGAACAGGATGTTATTACTTTTTGATCACCAAGTCCTAAGAAGATCTAATTCAATCCTCGGGATATAAACTATCACTTATACACTGAAATGTCTATAGCCACTTATGTAAATAGCCAAAAAACGATTTAGACAGTTTTGTAAATAGACACTTGCGTATTTAGCCAAACTTGGCTATAATGCATTTCATCGAGAGACGAAACAGACATGGAAGGTCAATTTTCGTTAGCAGAAGGAACTGCGAAAGCAAATGGATTTGCTGGATCTTGAGACGCAAGGAAGCGGTTGGCGGGTGGCGACACGTCCGCATGGCGGCTCGGGACATCAAGGAAGATGTCTCGGCCGCTTTTTTATTGCCTGTACAAAATACAGGAAGAATTAATCAGAAGTCCGCACGACCCGGCACACGGGGGTAGGGGATTACATCGCGGATATTCGACATGCCGGTTATATATGTAATCAGGCGCTCGAAGCCAAGTCCGAAGCCCGCATGCGGTACAGTCCCATAGCGTCGCAAGTCAACATACCAACTGTAAGTTTCGGCATCCATTCCCTGTTCCGCCATGCGCTGTTGCAGTATGTCCAGGCGTTCTTCGCGTTGGGCGCCACCAATGATCTCGCCGATACCGGGAGCCAGCACGTCCAGGGCGGCTACCGTTTTTCCATCGTCACTCAGGCGCATGTAAAATGCTTTTATCTCCGTGGGGTAGTTCTTAACGACCACCGGAGCGTTAAAATGGTTTTCAGTCAGGTAACGTTCGTGTTCGGTCTGCAGATCCAGGCCCCACTCCGGTTTGAATTCGAATTTTTTTCCACAAGCCTTAAGAATTTCTATGGCTTCAGCGTAATCGAGGCGGACAAAAGGAGCGTTAATTAATTTTTCGAGTCTCTCAATGGCGGTTGGCTCTATTCTCTGCGCAAAGAAAGCCATATCCTCGGGGCATTCATCCAGAACGGCCTTAAAAACATATTTCAGGAAATCTTCTGCCAGGTCGGCAAGGTCGTTCAGGTCAGCAAACGCAATTTCCGGCTCAATCATCCAGAACTCTGCGAGGTGGCGGGTGGTATTTGAATTTTCGGCACGAAAGGTAGGACCAAACGTATATACATTTGAAAGTGCCAGGCAGTAGCCCTCGACATTCAATTGTCCGGAAACGGTAAGGAAAGTCTCGCGGCCAAAGAAATCCCGGCTGAAATCCACGTCACCATTTTCTTTCTGCGGCAGGTTGGTCAGATCCAGCGTGCTTACCCGGAACATATCCCCGGCGCCCTCAGCATCCGAGGCGGTAATAATAGGTGTATTGATCCAATAGAATCCCTGTTCATGAAAATACCTGTGAATTGCTTGGGCAGTAACATGGCGAACGCGCGTGATCGCACCGAAGGTATTTGTGCGTGGCCGCAAGTGGGCAACATCCCGCAAAAATTCAAAACTGTGACGTTTGGGTTGGATTGGGTAGGTATCCGGATCATCGACCCAGCCCAGAACCTCTACGCCAGAGGCCTGGATCTCAAATTTTTGACCGCGGCCCTGTGACTCAACCAATTCACCCGAACAAATAACAGCGCACCCACTGGTGAGCTTCTGGACTTCATCGCTGTAATTATCAAGTTCGGCCGGCGCCACCACCTGGATAGGGTCGAAGCAGGACCCGTCGTGGACAGAAATAAAGGAAAATCCAGCCTTGGAATCTCTACGCGTGCGCACCCAACCCTGAACTTTTATGCTCGTTCCACTGGTGATCTTTCCACTGAGTGCCTTTTTTATACTGACCGCTGACATGATGTTATGGTTGATCTCTTATGAAAAGGCCCAAGATAATAAATCACCCGGAACGATGCGCACAGTCTTTTAGGCGATCTGCGGGTAATTACTTATTCAGAGTACAGGCAGGATGGGTATTCAGCTAACTGACAATGCGGCACAACGGGTCAAATATTTTCTTGAAAAAGAAAACGGCCTGGCCTTGCGCCTGGGAGTCAGAAAGACCGGCTGTTCCGGTTGGGCCTATGAAGTCAGTATCGCTGCTGAGCTCAAAAACGATGACCATATCTTCGAAGACAAAGACGTAAAAATTGTCATTGATCATGACAGTTTACCCTATTTAAAGGGGTCTAAAATTGACTTCACTACCAGCGGTCTGAACAGAACATTTCAGTTTGACAATCCCAATGCTACGGATGAATGTGGCTGTGGTGAGAGCTTTACCATTTCGGGGTCAGAGTAAAAGCCTTGCCAGTCGGAATCCAGCACTGATATAATCCGCCGGCTCTGTCTTTGGCACAGCAGCTTACATCCTTGCCTCACGCATCCAATGGTTGGATTGTCGGGGGCTTTGACAGCCCCATAATTTAATTTACGGGACTGGAAAATCCACAGGGAGTTTACAATGCGTCATTATGAAATCTGTTTTCTGGTTCATCCGGACCAGAGCGAGCAGGTTCCGGCCATGCTGGAACGTTACCGTAGCCTGATTGAAGAGAATAAGGGCAGTATCCACCGCCTGGAAGACTGGGGCCGCCGTCAGCTTGCCTATCCTGTCGCCAAGTTACACAAAGCCCACTATGTGCTGATAAATATCGAGTGCGACAGCAACACGCTGACCGAACTGGAAGGAATGTTCCGTTTTAACGACGCGGTTCTGCGTCACCTCACAATTCGCAGGCAGAGTGCCCTGACCGAGCAATCTGAAATGCTCAAAGTCAAAGAGGAAAAAGACCGTTCCAGCCGAGACCAGGGTGAGCGTCGTCGTACACCTTACGAAGCCAGGCAGGTTAAAACTGCCGATGCGCCAGCCGCAACTGCTGACGTGCCAGCCGTAGATGAAAAGCGTAGCGAAGCCGAAGCTGATAAGAAAGCTGAAGTAGTAGCAGAGGCGGATAGCGCTACCGCAGACAAAGAAGCTGATGCAGCACCTGAGGCGTCAGAAGTCGCGCCGTCGGCTGAAGCAGTCGCAGCGGAAGATACTGAAACCAAGCCGGAAGCAGGGGAATAATCATGGCACGTGAATTTCGTCGTAGAAAATTTTGCCGGTTTACGGCTGATGGGGTTTCAGAGATCGATTATAAGGATCTCAATGTCCTGAGACAGTATGTGGGCGAATCCGGCAAAATCGTGCCCAGCCGCATTACGGGTACAAAAGCCAGGTACCAGCGCCAGTTGGCAACTGCTGTCAAGCGGGCGCGCTTCCTGGCCTTGCTGCCCTATACCGATAACCACTGAGCACCAGGGAGAACTATCATGGATCTTATCCTGCTTCAAAAAGTGCAGAACCTGGGTGACCTTGGGGATCTGGTAACGGTAAAAGCCGGTTTTGGCCGGAACTACCTTGTGCCAACCGGTAAAGCTGTTGCTGCAACCAAAGACAATCTCGCACAGTTCGAAGTCCGCAGGGCTGAACTGGAGGTGGCAGCAAAAGACCGGCTTGGCCAGGCTGAAGCCAGATTGACCGGGTTGACGGAACTACTTGTAGAACTGACAGCGAACGCCAGTGATGAGGGCAAGTTATATGGTTCTATTGGCCCACGTGAGGTTGCGGCGGCAGTGTCAGACCTCGGCTATGAGATCAACAAGAGCGAAGTCATCATGGGTGAAGGCCCGATCAGAATGATTGGTGAGTTCGACGTGCTTGTACAGTTGCACGCCGATGTCGAAACCACTGTAAAGGTCATCGTCAAGCCGGAATAGGTATTTCTTGTTGCGGCAAGCTGCCGCAGCATCTATGCTCTGAACTGCGAAATGTACGGTCTGTATATTTCGCAGTTTTTTTTTGTTTTATTTATTGATGAAACCCGCTTATGCCTGCACCCAATCTAGCGCTCGTTAAGGATCCCAAAGTACCGCCACATTCACTGGAAGCCGAACAATCCGTGCTGGGTGGATTAATGTTGAGCTCTATTGCATGGGACCAGATTGCAGATGTTGTTGCCGAGGCAGATTTCTACCGCGAAGACCACCGGCTGATTTTTCAGGCTATCAATGATCTGCATGAATCCAGCCAGCCTTGTGATGCAGTGACTGTGACCGAGTGGTTCGAGTCGCATGGCAAGATTGATCAGGTTGATGGTGGCAGCTATATCTCGCAACTTGCCAATAATACACCGAGTGCCGCCAACGTCGTCGCTTATGCCGATATTGTTCGTGAGAAAAGCATCCTGCGGAGCTTAATTGACGCTGGTTCGGAAATCACTTCCAGCGCCTTTGCCACCGATGGAAGAAAGAGCCAGACCTTGCTTGAAGAAGCAGAGCGCCTGGTGTTTGCTATCGCCGATAAGGGCAGTCGTCGCGGCACAGGTTTCGTATCGGTCCAGGAAACACTCAAAGAGGCGATGGCAAAAATTGAGGAGCTCAATGCGTTTGAAGGTGACATTACCGGCATTCCCACCGGCTACCAGGATTTCGATCGCCTGACAGCGGGATTGCAACCCTCGGATCTGATCATCGTGGCAGGCCGGCCAGCCATGGGCAAAACCTCGTTTGCAATGAATATCGCCGAGCATGCGGCCATAAAACACGGCAAGTCGGTCGCTGTGTTCAGTATGGAAATGGCTTCTTTGCAATTGGTGATGCGACTGTTTTCTTCGCTGGGCCAGATCGAACAAAACCGCATACGCACCGGCACACTTGATGATCTGGACTGGCCAAAACTGACATCGGCCATGAACCTGTTGCATAAAAGTAAATTATTTATTGATGACACCCCGGCCCTGTCTCCCGCAGAGTTGCGTGCGCGGGCACGCCGGCTAAAGCGTGAGCACGATGTTGACATGATCATAGTGGATTATCTTCAGTTGATGGCTGTACCGGATACCCGGGAAAATCGCGCCACCGAAATTGCAGAGATATCCCGCTCACTAAAAGCGATAGCCAAGGAGCTCAATGTCCCGGTTGTAGCACTGTCCCAGCTCAACCGAGCGCTGGAGCAACGCCCGAACAAACGGCCGCTAATGGCTGATCTCAGGGAATCGGGAGCTATCGAACAGGATGCAGACTTGATCGTATTTATTTACAGGGACGAGGTCTATAACCCGGACACCAGTGAAAAAGGCAAAGCAGAAATCATTATTGGCAAACACCGGAACGGTTCAACGGGTACGATCCAGTTGGCATTTCAGGGTCCCTGGTTACGCTTCGTTAATCTCGCTCCCGAGAGTGCGTATCAATACGATCATCACTGAGCCTCTGATTCGGTCAGGTCATACTTGCGTAAATAGCCACGCAACTGGTGATATGTCATTCCCAGGAATTCCGCTGTTTTTTTCTGGTTAAAGCGGCACTGTTCCAGCGCGTTTTTAATTCTGCGAATCTCTTCGTCCTGCATGCTTTGTTTCAGGTCATACGGTTGGTCAGGCAGTGCTGGAGAGACAGGTTTCTCAACTGCCGGTTTTGTGCCGGGCCGCCAGGGTGATTCAAATGGATCGAAAACGATTTCAGAAACCGGCTGATCCCTATTCTGGCAACGGTAGACTGCCCGTTCCACAACATTTTTCAGTTCGCGCACGTTGCCTGGCCATGTGTAGTTCAATAGCGTATCACGCGCCTGCCCGGTGAAGCCATTGAATGTATCCATACCCAATTCCCCGGTCATTTTTACAGCAAAATGGGCGGCCAGTTTCATGATGTCATCCGGGCGCTCCCGCACCGGCGGCACGGTGATGACATCAAAAGCCAGGCGATCCAGCAGGTCAGCGCGAAATTTGCCCTGTTCTGCGAGCGCCGGAAGATCTTCGTTGGTTGCGCCGATGATACGTACGTTGGTGCGAATGGTTTCGCTGCCACCGACACGTTCAAACTCACCATATTCAATGACCCGCAGGATTTTTTCCTGCACGCCGGATGAGGTGCTGGAAAGCTCGTCCAGGAACAAGCTGCCTTGATTGGCCAGCTCAAACCTTCCGAACCTGCGTTTTGCGGCACCGGTGAATGCCCCGGCTTCGTGCCCGAACAGTTCTGTTTCCAGCAGGGATTCCACCAAAGCAGCACAGTTCATCTTAATGAAGGGATAATCCCAGCGCCCGGAAAGGAAATGGATACGGGCGGCAATTAACTCTTTGCCCGTGCCGCGCTCGCCGATAACCAATACCGGACGGTTCAGCGGTGCAACCCGGGATACGTGCTCAAGTATTTCCAGAAATGCCGGTGATTCGCCGATTAATTGTTGGTCCTGCGGTTTGCGCATGTATCGATAACCCCACCCTTTAGTCATATTGGTAATGCTTTATTGTAAGTAATCTATTAAATTTATGTCATAGGCTGGAGGTCACGGGCCTGATCTGCTACAACAACACTTCGAAAACGGCACTTCGAAAATGGCACTTCGAAAACGGGATGGTGCGTGGCAAAAACAAAAACATCTTTTTACTGTACTGCTTGCGGAAGTGAACTATCCAAATGGGCCGGGAGATGCCCTGATTGCAAAGCCTGGAATACGGTGGAAGAATTTCGCCAGGCGGCTGTCCCCGGGGTTTCCCGCAACACAGGTTATGCCGGTAACGTCAATCAGCGGGTCACTGAGCTGGCCGACGTTGCAGACCAGAAAGTTACGAGAATAGAGATTGGGATCAACGAGTTGGACCGCGTTATGGGTGGGGGGATCGTGCCGGGGTCGGTCATCCTGATTGGCGGCGACCCGGGAATTGGAAAATCGACTTTGTTGTTACAGGTACTCGCCGGTCTGATGGGACGGCTTGAGTGTTTGTATGTGAGTGGTGAGGAGTCTTTGCAACAAATCAATATGCGTGCAAAGCGGTTGCGCCTCAATGTAGGTGCTTTGCGTTGCCTGACTGAAACCAGTGTTGAACAGATCCTGGCGGTAGCCGAAAAAGAAAAACCTGGTCTGATAGTGATTGATTCCATCCAGACTCTGTACTCGGAGCAGGTGCAGTCTGCACCGGGTTCGGTGTCGCAAGTGAGAGAATCAGCGGCCGGGCTGGTTCGCTACGCCAAGCAAATGAATTGTGCCATGGTGCTGATTGGCCATGTGACCAAGGACGGTTCGCTGGCCGGGCCACGTATCCTCGAACACATGGTCGATGCCGTGTTGTATTTTCAGAGTGATGAAGGCAGCCGTTACCGAGTTATCCGCGCCTTCAAGAACCGCTTTGGCGCGGTCAATGAACTGGGTGTATTTGCCATGACCGGCCAGGGCCTCAAAGAGGTCAGCAATCCATCCGCGATTTTCCTGTCCGGCCACTCTGAACCTGCCGCTGGAAGTGTTATTACTGTCATCCGGGAAGGCACCCGTCCAATACTGCTTGAATTGCAGGCGTTGGTCGATGAGAGTCACCTGGCCAACCCGCGCAGGGTCACAATCGGCCTGGACCACAGTCGCTTATCCATGTTATTGGCCGTTCTGCACCGCCACGGGGGCGTTAGCCTGGGGGATCAGGATGTATTCGCCAACGTCGTCGGCGGGATGAAGATAACAGAGACCGGCTCGGACTTACCACTAATACTGGCAATACTTTCCAGTTTTCGTGAGCGTATATTGTCCCGCAAAACCGTGGTTTTCGGCGAGGTGGGTCTGTCCGGGGAAGTTCGGCCAGTCTACAACGGCGAAGAGCGCTTGAAAGAGGCTGCCGGCCTTGGTTTCAGCCATGCGATTATTGCCAGGGCCAATCAGCCAAGGCAGCCAATTGAAGGCATGAGTATCGCCGCTGTCAGCAACCTGGATGAGGCCATTGCTGCAGCTTTTTGAGTGACGGGTCTCATTGCTGTGGCATTTGGCCGGGTTTGATCAGTATCTTGTGAATGGCGTTGTCCCGGATATCTACGATGGTCATGATATGTCCACCAATCCTGATGCTGCATTTACCGTCCGGGATGGCCTCCATTTCCTCGATTAACAAGCCACCGAGGGTATGTGCTTCATCAAAAGGCAGGTTCCAGCCGAGACGGCGGTTTACGGCGCGTACACTGGTGGAACCATCGACCAGGTAGTTGCCGTCATCCAGGCGGCGCATTGTGCGTGAACGCCCCCGGCCGCCTGACGTGTATTCGCCGACAATTTCTTCGAGGATGTCATCCAGCGTAACCAGGCCCTGAATGTCACCGTACTCGTCAACGACCAGCGCCATGCGCTGCTCTTCACTCTGGAATTCCAGCAATTGCCGCGTGAGCGATGTACCCTCCGGTACAAAATAGGGGCGGCGGATGGAGTGTTCCAGGTCCTCGAAACATAATCTGCCCAGTGATAATTTGGAAATAATGGTGCGGATGTGCAGCAAGCCGACGACGTCATCAATACTTTCCCTATAAACAGGAAGGCGTGTATACAGGGTCTGCGTCAGTTCATTCAGGATGTCTGTCCAGTCATCATTGAGGTCAATGCCAACGATTTCACCACGCGGCACCATCACGTCCTCAATCGAAGCATGTTCGAGGTCCAGGATATTTACCAGCATACTCTGGTGCTCATTGGAGATTTGCCCACCTTCGGTCACCAGCGTGCGCAGTTCCTCCCGGTTCAGGCGCTCGAGCGCCTCGACATCCGTTTTCACCCCAAAAGGCTTAAGCAACAAGTTGGCGAAAGAGTTAACCAGCCAGACAATGGGATACAGCAGTTTCAGCAATACAACCAGCACATACGACGCCGGGAAGGCGATTCTCTCCGGGTGCAGGGCTGCGACCGTCTTGGGCGCGACTTCAGCAAATATCAGCACTATAACCGTCATCACCAGAGTTGATATCCAGATACCGTTATCACCAAACAAACGTATGGCGATGATGGTCGCAATGGATGCTGCCAGAATGTTGACCAAGTTGTTGCCCAGCAATATCAGGCCGATCAGACGGTCTGGCCGGGTCAACAGTTGTTGAGCCAGGCGTGCACCACGGTGCCCGCTATTGGCCAGGTGTTTCAATCGATACCGGTTGATCGCCATCAAGCCGGTTTCCGAACTTGAAAAAAAGCCGGAAAGCACGACCAGGATGAACAGTGCTGTATAAAGCGTACTTAGCGGAATGTCGTCCAATGCAGAGTTATTTTCCTCTTAAAAAATTAGCTGTGCCAACTGCGCTGCAGGAAGACTTCCAGGATCAGCTTGCTGCCGAAATAGGATAACAGCAAAAGTACGATCCCGGCGAGCGTCATGCGCACCGCAACGCGCCCACGCCAGCCCCACTTCCAGCGGCCCCACAATAACAGCGCAAACACCAGCCAGGCGAAAATCGACAACACCGTCTTGTGGGCCAGGTGTTGCGCAAACAGATCATCAACGAAAATCAGGCCAGTGAGCAAAGAAATTGTCAGAATGGTAAAGCCGGCCTTGATAAGATGAAACAGCAATTCTTCCAGTGTTACCAGAGCCGGCAGGGTTTGTACCAGTTTGTTGTAGCGGTGGTGGCGCAGCATGGAGTCGATCAAAGCGACAAATATGGCGTAAACACCGGCAATACTGAGTATGCCAAAGGCAATGATAGAAGTAATGATGTGGACGGTTATATCCAGCGATCCCTGCGTTATTTCCAGCTCTGGGGCCTTGAGTATTATTTCGGCAATCAGGATCAGTACGGCCAGCGGCAGTGTTACCAGACTGGCGTCAAACAGGTTTTTGCGCAAGGGCAATGTCCCCAGGGGTATGGCAACGGTGACCAGAGCGCTAAGGGACAGGACATTCAGAAGACTGACGTGCGGTGATGATGGTATCAACCAATGCTGCGCCTCAGCCCAGGTCTGGAACAATACACCCACAATTGTAGACACTATCGCGATAGTGCGCTTCCGCCCGGAGCCCTGGGCCACGGCCGCATACAGAAAAATCACAGCAGACAGGTAAAAGACTGAGGTGATCATTAAAATCTTGTCATGCATGGCGATTTCTGTGCCGTCTGAACATGGTCAGCCGTTATAATACCTGACTGCTGAATTATGGAGTGAATCATGTTTGACAATCTGACGCAACGTTTAAGCCAAACCATGCAAAAATTGCGTGGCAAGGGGCGTTTGACTGAAGACAGCATTAAGGAAACCCTGCGCGAAGTCCGCATTGCGCTTTTGGAAGCCGATGTCGCGTTGCCGGTGGTGCAGTCCTTTATCGGGCAGGTTAAAGAGCGTGCATTGGGTAAGGAGGTTATCAGCAGCCTCAAGCCGGGAGAAGTGCTGGTTAAAATCGTCCATGATGAACTGGTCCAGGTCATGGGTGAGCAAAACGAAGCCCTTGATCTGAGGGCAAGCCCTCCTGTGGTTGTGTTGCTGGCCGGATTGCAGGGCTCGGGTAAAACCACGACCACGGCCAAGCTGGCACAACACCTTAAAGAACAGGCGAAAAAGAAGGTCATGGTCGTCAGTTGCGATGTCTACCGGCCCGCAGCGATCGAGCAACTTCAGACCTTGGCGCAACAGGTGGATGTGCTTTTTCACCCGTCTTGTGCGACCGACAAGCCGGTTGATATAGCCAAAAGTGCGGTCGACGCGGCACGCAGGCAGTTTGCCGATGTGCTGCTGGTAGATACCGCTGGCCGTTTGCACATTGACGCAGACATGATGGATGAAATCCAGCGGATACACCAGGCCGTTCAGCCGCACGAAACCCTGTTCGTGGTGGATAGCATGACGGGCCAGGATGCTGCCAATACTGCCCAGGCATTCAACCAGGTGCTGGCGCTGACTGGGGTCATCCTGACCAAAACTGACGGTGATGCACGGGGTGGTGCTGCGTTGTCAGTCCGGCAGATAACGGGCAAGCCGATCAAGTTCGTCGGTACCGGCGAGAAAACAGACGCATTGCAACCATTTCATCCGGAGCGCGTGGCCTCGCGAATTCTCGGTATGGGTGACGTACTGTCATTGGTCGAGGATGTGCAACGCCACGTCGACCAGGAGAAGGCAGAAAAACTTGCCCGTAAAATCAAACGTGGCAAGGGCTTCGACCTGGACGATTTCCGCAGCCAGTTGCAGCAGATGGAGAGTATGGGCGGGATTGGCAGCCTGGTGGAAAAGCTGCCGGGGATGGGAGGGTTGCCGAACCAGGTAAAAAATCGTGTAAATGACAGGCAGACGGGTCACATGATTGCCATCATTAATTCTATGACACCCCAGGAACGGCGCTTTCCGGATGTGATTCGCGGCTCACGAAAGAAACGGATTGCGCTGGGGTCCGGGACTAAAATCCAGGATATTAACCGGATGCTTAAGCAATATTCTCAAATGCAGCGCATGATGAAGAAGTTCGGTAAGGGTGGTATGAAAGGTATGATGCGCAAGATGGCAGGCCTGCAGGGCCAATTGCCCCCGGGAAGGTTTTCCTGAATGGTTGTTTTCTTTTGCTCAAAATGTAGTTAAAATGTGGGGTTTCGTGGAGCCGGCTCAACACCATTAATTATTGGTGAAGAAGAACGGGTGACTCAAAAGGTTTTATTAAAAGGTTTTAAAGAATGGTAAAGATTCGATTATCGCGCGGTGGCGCAAAAAAGAAGCCCTTCTATCACATTGTTGTAGCGGATAGCCGCAACAAGCGGGATGGACGCCGTATTGAAAGAATCGGGTTTTTCAATCCGATGGCGAAAGGTCAGGAAGAGCGTCTTCGCCTTGATCTGGAGCGTGTTGACTACTGGACCGGTGTCGGTGCCCAGCTCAGCGAGCGGGTACAGAATCTGGTCACGCAAGCGCGGAGCGCCGCTGCCTGAGTAGCAAGTGTTGAAAATCCGTGTGACTGATGCCGAATGGCGAATGCCAGGTGGACAGGGTAATGAGCGAAAAACGGGTTACGCTTGGCTATATTTCCGCAGTTCATGGCATCAAGGGTTGGGTCAAGGTGCACTCCTGGACACGGCCGCTGGAAGCGATACTTGAATACCAGCCCTGGTTGCTGGGAGAACAACAAAAGCCGGTAAATATTGTTGATGGACGCAGGCAGGGCAAGGGCCTGGCGGCGTTATTACCGGAGACGGAAGACCGTGAGCAAGCCATGCTGTTGGTGGGTCAGCAGATTTCTGTTAAACGGGATCAATTGCCGGCAACTGGCAAGGATGAATATTACTGGGCAGACCTGGAGGGGTTGGAAGTCCATACCCTCAGTGGTGAAATACTGGGCCGGGTCGAACGGCTGATGGAAACCGGTGCCAATGATGTGCTGGTTATCCGGGGTCAGCGGGAGCACCTGGTGCCGTTTGTGCAGGGACAATATGTCACCCACATAGACCTGGCCGGCGGACGCATGGTGGTCGACTGGGATGCGGAATTTTAGGTAACCGGCATGCGTATTGATGTCATAACGCTGTTTCCGGAGGCCATGGTTGATCTGACCGGGCTGGGTGTAACCGGCCGGGCCATCAAGGATGGCCGGGTGGAACTGATTACCTGGAATCCGCGGGATTTTGCTGAGGACAGGCACCGCACGGTCGATGACCGTCCTTATGGCGGTGGACCGGGCATGGTGATGAAGGTTGAGCCACTGGGCTCCGCCATCAGGGCAGCCCGCAAGGCCCACGTGCTGAACATGCAGGAACATGGGCATGGGCAGGAACATGGCAGGCGGGATGAAAATACCCGGGTCAGCCTGATGAGTCCGCAGGGCCGAAGGCTGGACCAGGCCGGCATTAATGAATTGGCCGGCAGACGGGGGTTGATCCTTGTCTGTGGTCGCTATGAAGGTATTGACGAGCGGCTTGTTGCTTCAGATATCGATGAAGAATGGTCGCTTGGCGATTATGTGTTAAGCGGTGGCGAACTGGCTGCTGCCGTCATCATCGATGCGGTCACCCGGTTGCTGCCGGGTGTGCTTGGCGATGAGCAATCGGCTGTTGAAGATTCTTTCATGGATGGGATTTTGGACCATCCACACTATACCCGCCCCGAAATGGCGGGAGACATGCCGACAGGTGGAACGGTTCCGGAGGTGTTGCTATCCGGTGACCACGAAGCAATACGCCGCTGGCGCAGAAAACAGGCGCTGGGACGGACCTGGCAACGGCGCCCGGACCTGCTTGAAGGCAGGCAACTGGATAAAGAGGCGGAAGTCCTATTGCAGGAGTTTCGTCGTGAACTGGATTTTGATTGAAAAAGGCCTCTATGTGGCCTTGATGGAAAGGACAGAACGATGAATATCATTGAGCAAATTAACGCAGAACAAATGACCCGTGAATTACCCAAATTCAGCCCCGGTGATACGATCATCGTCAACGTGAAGGTCAAGGAAGGCAACCGCGAGCGCCTGCAGGCATTCGAAGGTGTCGTCATTGCCATCAAGAACCGGGGCCTGAACTCTGCTTTTACCGTGCGGAAAATTTCCCACGGCACCGGTGTAGAGCGTGTTTTCCAGACCCACAGCCCATTGATCGACTCGGTCAAGGTCAAGCGCCGGGGCGATGTGCGCCGCGCCAAGCTGTATTACCTGCGCAGTCTGGAAGGCAAGGCAGCCCGTATTAAAGAAAAACTGGGTTGAAGCCGGTTGCACTAAATAAAGGACAAGCCCGCGACGCGGGCTTTTTCTTGACTTGAAAGATTCCATGCTGACCCAACTTTGGGCAGTAGTATTCAATTTTTGTGAGCAACGCAATGACCAAGACTACGACTGACACCAAGGCCAAGACAGCGGCCAACACAAAGGCCAAGGCTAAAGCTAAAGCTAAGACCCCAAAGACTGAAAAACATGAATTTCAGGCCGAGGTGCGCGAAGTACTGAACCTGATGATCCATTCACTGTATTCCAACCGCGAAATCTTTTTGCGTGAGTTAGTATCCAATGCCTCAGATGCTTGTGACAAGCTTCGTTTCGAAGCCTTGCAGGATGCGTCATTGATGGGTGGCGACTCGGAACTGAAGATTGAAATTGAGGTGGATAAAGAGGCCGGCCATATTATCGTAAGAGATAACGGTACCGGCATGTCCCGCCAGGACGTGGTTGAAAACATCGGCACGATTGCCCGCTCCGGCACCAAAAAGTTTCTTGAAAGTGCGGCAGACAAAAAAGATTTTGACGCCAACCTGATCGGGCAGTTTGGAGTTGGTTTCTACTCGTCCTTTATCGTCGCGGATAAGGTTACCTTGCTAAGCCGGCCTGCCGGCAGCAAAGTATCTGATGGCGTGCGCTGGGAATCCGACGGTGGTGGGGAATATACGCTGACACAGCAGGATATGCCTGCACACGGCACCGAGGTCATCCTGCATTTACGTGAAGATGCCAGTGAGTTTCTGGCGCCATGGTCCGTGCGTTCCCTGATCCAGAAGTACTCGGACCATATTGGTTTTCCGATCTACATGAAAAACGAGCCAGTAGCCGCAGAAGATGACGCAGAAGACAAAGATGCTGAGGCAAAACCCGAGTGGGAAGCCATTAACCAGTCCTCTGCCTTGTGGACCTTACGAAAGTCTGAAATCAGTTCCGATGAATATCAGTCATTCTACAAACATGTAAGTCATGATTTTGAAGATGCTCTGAGCTGGACCCACAACCACGTTGAAGGCGCCCAGAACTACACATCACTGTTGTACATCCCATCCAAAGCGCCGATGGACATGATGATGCAACGCGATGAGCGCCATGGGCTGCGCTTATACG